>CAMFZJ010000106.1 GCA_946004305.1 uncultured Clostridia bacterium
ATCAACGCTGCTATGAAGGCTGCTGCTTCTGAGTCATTCGGCTACAACGAGGATCCAATCGTTTCTTCAGACGTTATCGGTATGAAGTACGGTTCACTCTTTGACGCTACACAGACAATGGTTTCAAAGATTGCTGACGACCTTTATGAGGTTCAGGTTGTTTCTTGGTATGACAACGAGAACAGCTACACAAGCCAGATGGTTAGAACAATTAAGTATTTTGCTGAATTAGGCTAATTTACTGCTTTTTCTAAGGGCGGAGGTTTTCCTCCGCCCTTTGTTTTTATTCTGTGGAATATGCGTACTTCCTTTTTTGCTATTATTACTTGCAACTTAGAAACCCACTGACTTTAATAAATAATTTGAGGTAATTTATCAACTTTTGTAATTACCTGTTTCTTTTATAGATTTTACACAAAATTTACATAAGTTTTTATACATTTATTTTCTATTTTTACTTGAATTTGCATAATTTTTTTGATATTATATATTATAAGTACATTGTTTAATGGAAAGTAAGCAATAAAAAGGAGTGAAACTGATGAACTACAGCTTTGATGAACAGCGTACCGCCCTGCAATTGTTTGAGGATGGTGACGCTATAAGAGCCCATGATATTATGGGAGCCCATATTGTTAATTGGGACGGAAAACAGGGTGTAGTTTTCAGAGTCTGGGCTCCTAATGCTGTAACAGTTTCCGTTATCGGTCCCTTCAACGACTGGAACAATATGAGCAACTATATGTACAAAATCAGCGACAAAGGCATATGGGAGCTTTTCATTGAAGGTCTTGGGGGGTTCACACGCTATAAGTACTGTATTGAAACACCTTGGTTTGAAAAAGTTATAAAATCCGACCCCTATGCTTTCCATACGGAAACACGTCCTGACAACACTTCTATTGTTTACGACCTGAAAAGCTATCAATGGAATGACTCGGATTGGTTTCAATACAAGAACAATCATAATCACAAGGAATCACCCATAAATGTTTATGAGGTACACGCAGGTTCTTGGAGGAAATATTCTGACGGCAATTTCTTTGACTATAACAAACTTGCTGAGGAGCTTATCCCTTATGTAAAGGATATGGGATATACTCACATTGAGCTTATGCCTATTACGGAATATCCCCTTGATGATAGCTGGGGCTATCAGGTGACAGGCTACTTTGCCCCTACCTCACGGTACGGCAAGCCTGTGGATTTAATGAATTTCATTGACCTGTGCCACCAAAACAACATCGGCGTTATTATCGACTGGGTTCCGGCTCACTTTCCTAAGGATTCCCACGGTCTCGGAAGATTTGACGGCACCTGTTGTTATGAGTACGAGTCTGAGAAAAAAGGCGAGCATAAGGAATGGGGCACCTATGTATTTGACTATTCCCGATATGAGGTTATCAGTTTCTTAGTTTCCAGCGCAATGTTCTGGATTGAACAGTACCACTTTGACGGAATAAGAGTTGACGCTGTTGCATCTATGCTTTATCTTGACTATAACAGAAAAGACGGAGAATGGGAGCAAAATCAGTACGGAGGAAAAGAAAATCTTGAAGCCGTTGAATTTCTCCAAAGGCTTAACACAGTTGTTCATATGTATCACCCAAGTGTAATGATGATTGCTGAAGAAAGCACATCATGGCCTATGGTTTCAAAGCAGGTTCAGTCAGGTGGACTTGGCTTTGACTACAAGTGGAATATGGGCTGGATGAATGATATGCTCCACTATATGTCCCTTGATCCCCTATGGAGGCCCTTTAACCACGACAGCCTTACCTTTAGCTTTTTCTACGCTTTTTCCGAAAACTTTATGTTGCCTCTTTCACACGATGAGGTAGTTTACGGGAAAAATTCCCTGCTTAACAAGATGCCCGGTGACACAGAGCATAAATTCCAAAACCTTAGAGCTTTTCTTGCATATATGATTGCTCATCCCGGCAAAAAACTGAGCTTTATGGGCAACGAGCTTGCTCAGGAGCAGGAATGGGACTTCAAAACCGAACTGGATTGGGGAGTGCTGGTTGACGAAAAGCATAAGAAATTCCATAAATATGTGAAAGATTTAAACCATTTTTATATTGAGAACAGACCCTTGTTTGAAATAGATTTCAGGTGGGAAGGCTTTAACTGGATACACCACGATGATTACACAAAAAGCATAATTGCTTTCAGACGTATTGACAAGTCCGGAAATGAAATAATTGTTATTTGTAATTTTCAGGAGCTTAACCACGAGAAATATCATATCGGTGTGCCTGAATACGGTATGTATAACGAAGTGTTTAATTCAAACAGCAAAGAATACGGAGGAACAGGCGAAGGCAATCAGGGTCAGCTTATTACAGAAGATTTTGCTATGCATGGCTGTCAGCAATCTCTTGTACTTACAATTCCTCCCTTAAGCGTAAGCTTTCTAAAGCTGGCAGAAAAAATGGAAAAGCCTGTTCCAAAGCCTGCAGAGAAAAAGAAAGTGCCTAAGAAAGTTGCTAAAAGCCCGGTTTCCAAGCGAAACCCAATCAGTCCCTTAATCGAAAAAGTTACCAAAGCAACTAAAAAAGACACATAAAGACACATAAAATAAATTATTAATTTTTATAAATTATTAAATTATATAAACGGAGGTAATAAAAATGATTCCTAAACAGGAAGTCGTTGCTATGCTGTTGGCAGGAGGACAGGGCTCAAGACTTGGTGTACTCACCAAGAAAATAGCTAAGCCTGCTGTTCCTTTTGGCGGCAAGTACAGAATAATAGACTTTCCTCTCTCAAACTGTGTAAATTCAGGTATTGAAGCTGTAGGAATATTAACCCAATACCAGCCGCTTATTCTAAATGAATATATCGGCAACGGTCAGCCCTGGGATCTTGACGGTATGCACGCAGGAGTAAACTGTCTTAGCCCCTATGAGGCTGTAAGCGGCGCCGACTGGTATTCAGGTACTGCAAATGCAATTTATCAGAACATAAGCTACATAGACAGGTACAACCCTGATTATGTTCTTGTGTTGTCAGGGGACCATATTTATAAAATGGATTACAATAAAATGCTTCAGTTCCACAAAAGCAATGACGCAGACTGCACTATAGCGGCTATTGATGTGCCTTTGGAAGAAGCTTCAAGATTTGGTATCCTTAACACAAATCCTGACGGTTCCATTTATGAATTTGACGAAAAGCCTGAACACCCAAAAAGCACTAACGCTTCTATGGGTATCTACATATTCAAATGGCAGAAGCTGAGAAAGTATCTGATTGAGGACGCTGAAAATCCTGATTCAAGCAATGACTTTGGTAAAAACGTATTGCCTGCAATGCTTGACGCCGGTGAAAAAATGTTTGCTTACTCCTTTGAGGGATATTGGAAAGACGTTGGAACTATTGACAGCTTATGGGAAGCTAATATGGACTTGCTCAATCCTAATGTAAGTCTTGACCTAAATCAGATTTATTCAAGAAATCCTATGATGCCTCCTCACTATATTGACGATGGGGTTAAAATCCAAAATTCACTTATTGCAGACGGTTGTAACGTAAGCGGTGATCTTGAATTTTCTATTCTGTTTGCAGGTGTAACTATAGGCAAAGGTGCAACTATTAATTCTTCAATTATTATGCCCGGTGCTGTTATTGAAGAAGGGGCTAAGGTGGAATTTGCAATAATAGCAGAAAATGCTGTAATAGGCAAGAACGCTGTTGTAGGCGCTGACCCTGAGGCTGTAAAGAACCGTGATGACTGGGGAATTACTGTTATCGGCGGAAATGTGAAAATCGGCGAAAATGTTACAGTACCTCCGAAATCTATGATTGAGAAGGATATGGAGGGTGATAAATAATGAGAAGCAATAATGTTTTAGGTATTATATTTTCAAACAGCTGTGAAAACACACTTCCGGAGCTTACTAACCACAGAACTACCGCAAGTGTTCCAATCGGCGGAAAATACAGAATGATTGACTTTGTGCTTTCAAATATGACAAACTCCAATATCAACAATGTTGGTATTATTGCCAAAAGCGGATTTATGTCGCTTATGGATCACATCGGTTCCGGTAAAGCTTGGGATTTATCAAAAAAGCACAGCGGTATTACCATTCTTCCTCCCTATGCAGGGGTAAACTTTGCAAACGAGGTTGAAACTCTTTATCAGCTTAGAGGCTATATTCTGGACGCTACTGAGGAATATGTTTTAATCACTCAGAGCAATCTGATTTATAACTATAATTTTAACTCAATGTTTGGTATGCACGAGTATTCCGGTGCAGACATTACATTGCTGTACAAAAATATGTGTGTTCCCGAAAAGCTTGATAATCCTATCATTCTTGAACACACTGATGACTACAGGGTTACCAAAGCTCTTATCCAGCCGGAAATCAACGGAAACTGTGACTTTTATCTGGGCACATTCCTTATTAAAAAAGACTTACTCTTAAGCCTGATTACAAAGGCTTTAAGCGAAAATGAGCTTGACCTTAAACGTCTTTTACAAAAGTGGGTTGAGCAATACAAGGTTTATGCCTGCTGTTGTCACGATTATTGTGCGGTAATCAGCTCAACTAACGAATACTTCAGGTTTAATATGGAGCTTATGAACGGCGAGCTCAGAAAAGAGTTATTTAATCCCGATCGTCCTATTTTTACTAAGGTCAGAGATGATACTCCTTGTAAATACGGACTTACAAGTTCTGTTAAACACTCACTTGTTTCTCAGGGCTGTACCATTGACGGTGAGGTTGAAAACTGTGTAATTTC
>CAMFZJ010000107.1 GCA_946004305.1 uncultured Clostridia bacterium
TGCTTTCAATCACAATTATTTCTTCTGCTTTTGCCCTGTCTTCATGCAGTTGTAAAAGCGAGACTCCTCTTGAAGTTGGTGAAACTGTTGCTCCTGACTTCAATGACAACGGTATTAGCTACAATAAAAACGATGACGGAACACTTAAAGTAGTCTGTGTTGATGATGCTGAAGAAATAATCATACCGGAGTCATACAATGGTATGGAAATTACTAAAATCGGCAGATCATCATTTAAAATGTCTGATGTAAAAAAGGTTATTTTTCCTGACACTATTACCGAAATTGAAGATTTTGCTTTTAGTTTTTCTTCTGAGCTTAGTGAAGTAAAATTAAATGAGGGCATTACTTCAATTGGCACCAATGCTTTTTCAGGCTGTAAAAGTCTGAAAAGTATTGAGCTTCCCTCAACACTTGATTATATCGGATTGTTTTCATTTGACGGCTCAGGGCTTGAAAATGTTGTGATTCCTAAAAATGTTAAAACCGTTGACGAGTATGCATTTGCTGAATGTTCAGGACTTAACGAGGTTACCTTTGAGGGAACTAAAACTACTATTGCTGAAAATACATTTAGCTCAAGCTTTAATGTAAGTATTGTTGCTAAAAAAAATTCAGAAGTTATTAAAACTGCTAAGAGTGAAAGTATCCCCTACACTACTAAATAGTTTATTGTTCAACTTTGTTGAATCAAATAAAGGATAGAATTATTATTATTCGGAGGTCTTATTATGAGTACAGAAAAGTACCCTATCGTTGACAGCGTAGAATCTTTTGAAGCTGCGCTAGCAAAAGTTAGAGAGGCACAAAAAGCTTTTTCGACTTACACACAGGAACAGGTTGACAAAATCTTCTTGGCTGCTGCTTCAGCTGCAAACAAGATGAGAATTCCACTTGCTAAAATGGCTGTTGAAGAAACAGGCATGGGTATTGTTGAAGACAAAGTAATTAAAAACCACTACGCTGCTGAATACATCTACAATACATACAAGGATATGAAAACTTGCGGTGTTATTGAGGAGGACAAATCAGCAGGTCTTACTAAGATTGCAGAGCCAATCGGTGTAGTTGGTGCTGTTATTCCTACAACTAACCCTACATCTACTGCTATCTTTAAAACACTTATTTGTTTAAAAACAAGAAACGGTATCATTATCAGCCCTCACCCGAGAGCTAAGAGCTCTACTATTGCTGCTGCTAAAATTGTTTTGGAAGCTGCTGTAGCCGCAGGCGCTCCTGAAGGCATTATAAGCTGGATTGATGTACCATCTCTTGACCTTACAAACCTTGTTATGCAGGAAACTGATATTATTCTTGCTACAGGTGGTCCGGGCATGGTAAAGGCTGCTTACTCAAGCGGTACTCCGGCTATTGGTGTTGGTGCAGGTAATGCTGCTGCTATTATTGATTCTTCTGCTGATATTATTAATGCAGTTAACTCAATTATCCATTCAAAGACTTTTGATAATGGTATGATTTGTGCTACTGAGCAGACTATCATTGCTGAAAAATCTATTTATAAAGCTGTTAAAGATGAGTTCATTAAGAGAGGCTGTTACTTCCTTAAGGAAGACGAAGCTAACAAGCTTAGAAAGACTATGCTTATAAACGGAGCTCTTAACGCTAAGATTGTCGGTCAGCGTCCTGTTACTATTGCTAAGATGGCAGGTTTCTCAGTTCCTGAGGAAACTAAGGTTCTCATTGGTGAAGCTACAAGCACAGATACTGATGAAGCATTCGGTCACGAAAAGCTTACAACAATCCTCGGTATGTATAAATCTAAGGATTTCGAGGATTCTCTTGACATTGCTGAAACATTGCTAAATAACAACGGCGGTTTAGGTCATACTTCCGTTCTTTGGATTGACGACATAAACGAAAGAGAAAAGCTTAATCAATTTGCTAACAGAATGAAGGCTTGTCGTCTTATTGTAAATACTCCTTCCTCATTAGGCGGTATTGGTGATATCTATAACTTTAAGCTTACTCCGTCTCTTACACTTGGTTGCGGTTCCTGGGGCGGTAACTCAGTTTCTGAAAATGTTGGCTGTAAGCACCTTATTAACATTAAAACAGTAGCCGAGAGGAGAGAAAATATGCTTTGGTTCAGAGCACCTGAAAAGGTTTATATTAAAAAAGGCTGTATGCCTGTTGCTCTACAGGAGCTTAAGGATGTAATGGGTAAAAAGAGAGCATTTATTGTTACTGACTCATTCCTTTACAAGAATGGCTATACCAAGCCAATTACAGATAAGCTTGATGAAATGGGAATCGTTCACACTACATTCGCTGATGTTGAGCCTGACCCTTCACTTCTCTCTGCACAAAAGGGTGCTGAGGCTATGAGTAAGTTTGAACCTGATGTAATTATCGCTTTAGGCGGCGGTTCTGCTATGGACGCAGCTAAGATTATGTGGGTTCTTTATGAGCATCCGGACGCTGACTTTATGGATATGGCTATGCGTTTCAACGATATTCGTAAGAGAGTTTACACATTCCCTAAGATGGGTGAAAAGGCTTACTTTATTGCCGTTCCAACATCTTCAGGTACAGGTTCAGAGGTTACACCGTTTGCTGTTATTACTGACCAGAACACAGGTATCAAGTATCCTCTTGCTGACTATGAGTTAATGCCAAATATGGCTATTGTTGATTCTGATAATATGATGTCAGGTCCTAAGGGACTTACAGCCTCTTCAGGTATTGACGCAGTTACTCACGCACTTGAAGCTTACGCATCAATGCTTGCTACTGAGTTTACTGACGGCTTAGCTCTTAAAGCTCTTGAGGGTATATTCAAATATCTTCCTGCTTGTTATGATAACGGTATGAACGAACCATTCGCCCGTGAAAGAGTTGCTAACGCTGCTACTATGGCAGGTATGGCATTCGCTAATGCTTTCTTAGGTGTTTGTCACTCAATGGCTCATAAGCTCGGCGCATTCCATCACTTACCACACGGTATTGCAAATGCTCTTATGATTGAGTACGTTATCCGTTTCAACGCTGATGATACACCGGTTAAGATGGGTACATTCTCACAGTATGACCACCCACACACAAAAGCACGTTATGCTGAGATTGCAAGGTTCTTAGGTTTTGCAGGCAAGAATGATGATCAGAGTGTTGAAAATCTTATTAAAGCTATTAACGAGCTTAAGGCCAGAGTTGGCATTAAGGAAACAATTGCTGACTACAATGTAGATGAAAAGTACTTCCTTGATACTCTTGACGAAATGGTTGAGCAGGCATTTGACGATCAGTGTACCGGCGCTAACCCAAGATATCCTCTTATGAGTGAAATCAAAGAAATGTACTTAAAGGCTTACTATGGTAAGAACTATAAAAAGTAATATAGGAGCGTACATATTATGAAGCTTGATAATGTAATTTATAAATCCGAAAACAAAACTATTTATCGTGACGGAGATAAAGCTATAAAAGTTTTCGATAAAACTTTCTCAAAGTCTAATGTTCTTAACGAGGCTTTAAATCAGGCTCGTGTTGAAGAAACAACTGACCTTAAGATTCCAAGAATACACGAAGTTACACTAATTGACGGCAAGTGGGCTATTGTTTCTGACTTCATTGAAGGAAAGACTTTAGAACAGCTAATGAAAGAAAATCCTGACAAAATTGACGAATACCTTGAATTATTCGTTAATATTCAGATAAACGTTCTTTCAAAAAGATCTAATATGCTTCCTAAGCTAAGAAGTAAGATGTCTGAAAAAGTTGACCTTACAGATTTAGACGCAACTACTCGCTATGAGCTTCAGGCAAGAATCAGCGGTATGAAAAAGCACAACAAGCTTTGTCACGGTGACTTCAATCCTTCAAATATTATCATCACACCTGATGGTGAGCCTTGCGTTATTGACTGGGCTCACGCTACTCAGGGAAACGGTTCTGCTGATGTTGCCAGAACATATCTATTGTTCAAGTTAAAGGGTCAGGACGAAATTGCTGAAAAATATCTTAACCTTTACTCTTTAAAAACTGATACTGCTAAGCAGCTTGTACAGAGATGGATGCCGATTGTTGCTGCATCACAGTCTGTTAAGAAAAAGCCTGAGGAACGTGACTTCCTGTTATCTTGGGTTGATATAGTAGAATACGAATAATAATAATCATAAAAATCACCTTCTGAGCATATAATAGTTCAGGAGGTGATTTTTTATGCAGATGGTACACAATATTGATTTTAAGAAATTGTCAATTTGCTGTGGTATAAGCCTGGGCGTAGGAGCATTATCATCATTAATATCAATGTTTGGTCGTGAGAATTTTGAAAACGCAGTAAAGCCACCTCTCAATCCACCTCAATGGCTGTTCCCTATTGTCTGGACAATCCTATTTGTATTAATGGGTGTTTCTTCATATTTAATTTATATATCTAATAGTGAAGATGAAGGAAAAAACACAGCTCTTACCGTTTACGGTGTGCAGCTACTGGTAAACTTTTTCTGGCCGATTATTTTCTTTAATTTATCGGCATATTTATTTGCTTCAATCTGGATACTGCTGTTACTTGGCTTAATTATTGCAATGATTATAAGCTTTCACAAAATTAATAAAACAGCAGCATTCCTGCAATTACCATATCTTATATGGGTAATGTTTGCAACTTATCTGACAATTGCAATTCTGTCTCTTATACACATCTGACGCTG
>CAMFZJ010000108.1 GCA_946004305.1 uncultured Clostridia bacterium
GCTGTTACAAAAAAGCCCAACCTTGGCTTACCAAACTCGGTAAAATCCTTTGTACTGTGCCAATCAGGCTGTGACAGAATCGCCACTTTGTAGCCCTCGTTTTCAAGCACTCTGGAAATTATTGCTGTACCAAAAGAGGGGTGGTCAACATAACTGTCCCCTGTTACATAAACAAAGTCCACCTGCTGCCACCCACGGCTTTTTACCTCTTCAATTGTCATTGGTAAAAATGACATAATTTATCCTCAATCTGAGCTGCCTAAGTTATTACTTCTCTCAAGCCACTCGTTGTAAGTCATAAGTACATCTCTGGGCTTTGAACCCTGATGAGGTCCTACTACCCCGAGAGTTTCCATATCGTCTATCATTCTGCCAGCACGGGCATAGCCTACTTTTAATCTGCGCTGAATCATTGATGTTGAAGCCTGTCCTGCTTCAATAACAATTTTTATAGCTTCTTCCATTTTGCTGTCTATATCAACACCGTCAGCACTGCTGTCGCCATCATCTGAGCCGATATTTTCAGCGGCAATACGCTTGATTTCTTCTTCAGCTTCCTTATTATACTGAGCCTTGTGAAGCTTTTTAACGTATCGGGTTACACCCTCGATTTCATCGTCAGTTGCAAAACAGCCTTGCACACGGGTTGGTGAAAAAGCGCCGATTGGGGCATAAAGCATATCGCCCCGTCCTATAAGCTTTTCTGCTCCGCCTGTATCCAGAATTACTCGTGAGTCCATATTTGAGCTAACCTTTAGTGAAATACGGCTTGGCACGTTACCTTTGATAAGGCCTGTAATTACATTTACAGTAGGTCTTTGTGTTGCGATTACAAGATGAATACCTGCTGCACGGGCTTTCTGAGCAATTCGTACAACGCTGTCCTCAACCTCGTGGGGAGCTGTCATCATTAAATCGGCAAATTCGTCTATGGCAATTACAATTCTCGGCATTTTTTCAGTAAGCACCGGCAGACCGTTTACCTCAATCTTTGGCTGAACAACCTCGCCGAATTCATCCTCCTCAGGAGGATTATTCTTAATGTACTCAAGATTTGACTCGATCAGCATATTATAGGAGTCGATTTCCTTGCACTCGTATTCTGCAAAGAGAGTGTATCTTCTTTCCATTTCATTTACTGCCCATGCAAGTGTACCTGCAGCTTTTTTAGCGTCAGATACTACCGGCACTAACAGATGGGGCAAACCCTTGTACTTTGCAAATTCAACCATTTTAGGGTCGATAAGCATAAGCTTAACCTCGTCAGGGCTAGCCTTATACAATATACTGATAAGAAGCGAATTAACACATACAGATTTACCTGAGCCTGTTGTACCGGCTATGAGAAGGTGGGGCATTTTTGCAAGGTCTGTGGTAATAATTTGACCTGAAATGTCTTTGCCCAATACACAGGTAAGCTTACTTTTACTTGACTTAAATTCATCGGAATCAATAAGCTCACGCATTGAAACTGTGCTTACAATTTTATTAGGCACTTCTATACCAACTGCAGGCTTGCCGGGTATGGGGGCCTCAATTCTGACTCCGTTTGAGGCTAGGTTTAATGCAATATCATCAGCTAAGTTTGTAATTTTGCTGATTTTCACTCCCGGAGCCGGCTGTAATTCATAACGTGTTACAGAGGGGCCTCGTGAAATATGTGTTATTGTAGTCTTAACACCAAAGCTTTCAAGGGTTGAAACCAGTTTTTGTGCATTACTGCGCATTTCAGCTTCCCCATCACCTTTATCAGCAGGGGCATTTTTCAGAAGCCCGATTGGAGGGAACTTGTAGTTACTTTCTTCTGCTACAGGTGTTTTGTTTTCAAAACCTGCTCCTTCAATTACAATGTCATCGTCAACGGGCTTTTCCCTTTCAATAACAGGTATTACATTATCAACAGCTGAATCCTCTTTATTAAACTGCTTAGCTACATTAATAAAATTATCTGCGTCAGTATTGCTGTTATCAACTGCGCTTCCGTCATCATCAATTACGATATCAATACTGCTGCGTCTTTTACGTCTTTTTTTCTTTGTATCAATAGGAATATCAATGCTGGTGTCAAAGCTGTCGGTTGGGTAGTACTCATCAATATCATAATCTTCACCGGCACGTCTTTTTTCTCTTTCAGCTCTCTGCTTTTCATATACATCGGTAACACCTTTGCCCACCTTTTGGGCTGCTTTGCCTATATCATTAAGAGATATTTTACAGATAATAAGCAACAAAGCAATAAGTATAACTACAGATACACAGCCGGCAACAAGCTTTCCGCCTGCCAAAACTAAGGGATAGCCTAGAATACCGCTTATAAGCCCGCCGCCAAAGGTAAAGTATGAGCTTGTGCTTGCAGTTTGCAGATATAATCCGCCTAAGGTGGTAAAATAGTCTTTTCCTAAAAACTGGTCACAACTTATGAGATACAAGAGATTTTCAAACATTATAATTATGCCCACGCACAAAATAACCTTTGATTTAAAATGTGCAACTCTTTGTTCCTTTGTGGTAAGCACAGCAATATACACTAAAAACACAGGGATAAGGATAATGCTAAGTCCGAAAATTCCAAAGAAAAAACTTCTGACACCTGTCCAAACCGCCTCGCCTTTAATTACAATTAAAAAGAAAAACAGAATTGCTGTTGCAAAATAAAGAATAGCCTTAACCTTCGGATTAAGCTTTTGTTTTGGTTCAGCTTTTTTTGTGTTTCTGACAGTTGACTTTTTAGTGCTTTTATTTGTGTTATTTTTAGTAGTTTTTTTATTAGCTTGCTTTTTACTTGCCAATTTTTTCACATCCATTTATTCTATAAAAGAATATTAAACAAAGCTTACAAAGCTGTTTGTTGCAATTTCGTAAATGCTGATTGCAACTACTGCAAGTCCTAAAAGTCCTGCATAAATTGCAAATATGTACATTCTGTCGGTTTTAAGAAGCCATTTGAAAAGTACAATAGCAAAATATCCTACAACTGCCGCTGCAATTACACCGCACAATACTGCAATAAGCGTATCTGATGTAATCATTGAAGCGTCAATGTCCTTAATCTCTAAAACTGCCGCTGCAATAATTGAGGGTATTCCCAAAATAAAAGTATAATCAAGAGCTGCTTGTTTATTAATTCCTCGCATCTGACCAAAAGCCAAGGTTGTTCCTGAACGTGAAAGTCCCGGGAAAACTGCTGCCATACATTGACCGATACCTACTACAATTGAATCAACAACTGTATAACGCTTTCTGCCGTTGCCCTCATATTTGCTGTCATCAGCATCCTTTTTGAAATGCTTGCCTGCCATACGTTTGTTGCAGAAAATGCCGATTGTAAGAAGGATACTTGTTACAATTAAAGAGAAACCTGCTACAATTAAGAAGTGCTTATCCCCTGCGAAAACCTCGGCTAAATCCTTGATTTTCATATCTGTTCCCGGAATTGGTAAGAACAGCAGGAAAAGCGGAATAAGGCCTATAACAAGCATAACAATCATATTTCTGTCGCCGTCCATATTTTTCCAACTGAACTTGCCTGTAAAAATATCCTTTACCATTGAGAAAAAAGCCTTAATCAAACGCCATATAAGTTTGTGGTAAAATGCAAATACCGCTACAAGCGTACCGATATGCAGCATAACATCAAGGAATATTCCTCCGTCATCAATACCCATTAAATGCTGGGCAACTGTTAAATGTCCGCTGCTGGATACCGGTAAAAACTCAGTTAAACCCTGAATTATTCCCAGAATTACGTCCTGAATAACCTGAATAAAATCCATATGTACCTCCAAAATTTCTTTGCCTTTGCAAATGCAAAGGCTATGTTACTATAAATATTACTTTACTGATTGCTTTTATATTCATCAATCATACTGTAAAGACAATCTGTTGCCTCAGAAAGCGTACCCACGCTGTCAATCAGCCCTACATCTACTGCACGCTGTCCGTCAAGAATTGTGCCGATATCCATTACAAGCTCCCCTGTGTTCATTATAAGGTTTGTGTAATGCTCCTTTGTAATATTGGAGTTATCAACTACAAAATTTGTGATTCTGTCCTGCATTCGCTGATAATATTCGAAGGTTTGGGGAACGCCGATAGTAAGTCCTGTACTTCGTACAGGGTGAGCTGTCATTGAAGCACTTTTGGCAATAAAGCTCCTTTTGGCTGCTACTGCAAGAGGAATACCGATTGAATGTCCTCCTCCCAGAACAATTGATACTGTAGGCTTTTTCATTCCTGAAATAAGCTCTGCTATGGCAAGCCCAGCCTCAACATCACCGCCTACTGTATTAAGGAGTATCAAAAGTCCGTCAACCCTTGGGTCCTCCTCTATTGACACAAGCAAAGGTATAACGTGTTCGTACTTTGTGGTTTTGTTGTTTTGAGGAAGGATGTAATGACCTTCAATCTGTCCTATAACCGTAAGACAATGGATAACCTTGTCATCCCTTACTGCAAGGACTGAGCCTGTATTTTCAATCTGGTCAGTATGCTGTTCATCAAGAGGATTGTCGTTTTCCAGAGAACCCTCTTCCTGACAGGGATTTTTAACATAATCGTCTTTTTCGCTGTTTTTATTTTTCACACATATGCACCTCCAAAGGTATTTTACCCCAAAAGCACAATATGATGTGTATATTCATTGAAATTATAACATTTTATACTATACATTTC
>CAMFZJ010000109.1 GCA_946004305.1 uncultured Clostridia bacterium
GTTACCTCCACATTCTTTTTTATTTTGAATGTCCGCAAAATCCGTCCTACATCTGAAGGGCATCCAGAATTTTATTATGCTTTACTTCATTAGCCATATTTTCCGCCTCCGTAACAGCAGTATTTTGTCATAATTAAATCATTTTTGAAAGAAAAGGGTTGTACCGGATAACAAAACCACATTTTACCGGATATTATACCACAATATTACATAACAAATCAATTGAAAACTCCCGTCAAAATTTCAGATAAAATTATTGACTATAAGTCGAAATAATGATATCTTTATTACAATAAATATTCTACTGTCGGTCTATAACGGAGATAAAATTTTCGACTTATGCAGAAATTTTTCAGAGATTAAAGAAAAGTTTGTAAACGCTGATGTCAGCGATATCCACGAGCATCTTGCTTTTCAGTTTAACATTACCGGAGAAGGCTCAGGTATTTTTTATGTTGAGGTAAATGACGGTAAGCTTAGAATTGAGCCATACGAATATTTTGACAGAGATGCAATTTTCATTTGCAGTGCTGATGTTCTAAGGAAGATTTCTGAGGGTGAAATGGACCCTGTTGTGGCCTTTACACTTCAGAAGCTAAAGGTTGAGGGAAGCATTGATAAAGCTTTGCGCTTTAAATAAATTGTTGACAGCAAAAGGAAGAAGAAATGAGCATTATAATTCCGATAGCCGGGGGCTGTGTTGCTGCGGCGGTAGGTATAACCGCCTTTGAGTGTGCTTACTTTTACCGCCGAACAATGAAGCGTAACAAGACTAAAACAGAACGCACAATGAAGATAAAAAGATTCTAATGATTGAGAAACACATTAATGATATGAATTTAGAAACAGAATAACCATATAGGGTAAATATATTTAATTAAACGATACATAAAACTTATGCAAGGAAAATTATAAAAAAGTAGGTAAGAAAATGAATAAAGAAGTTTTATTTTTACAATATCCTAAATGTACCAGTTGTAAAAAGGCGAAAAAATGGCTTGATGATAAGGGGATTGCATATACGGACAGGCACATTAAAGATGATAATCCAACCTTTGATGAGCTAAAATTATGGTACGAAAACAGCGGTTTATCACTAAAAAAATTTTTTAACACAAGTGGCTTACTGTACAAGTCTATGGGGCTTAAGGACAAGCTGTCTGATATGAGTGAGGAAGAACAGCTTAAGCTTCTTTCAACAGACGGTATGCTTGTTAAAAGGCCTATTATCGTTTTCGGTGATACTGTCCTGACCGGCTTCAGAGAAAAGGAATGGGAAGAAAAGCTAATAATTGAATAATGCAAATAAACTTATTTTTCTATTGCCATAATTGCAGATATATGGTAAAATCTTAACATTATATTGTAGATATAATTAACAAAAGTTTAGCAAAGAAAGTGGTTAAGATGAGGGAAAAACAAATTGCAGAATATGAGAAGCACATTAGCGGTGTGTTAATTTCCGAAGAGGAAATTCAAAACGCTATTTCCGAAGCCGGCAAGCTTATTGACAGTTATTATGACGGACGTCCGATTTTGCTTGTCAGCATATTAAAAGGCTCTTTTATTTTTCTTGCGGATATTGCAAGGGCTGTATCTGTACCTTGTGAAATTGGCTTTATGGCAGCCAAAAGCTATTATGAAAGCACACAATCTTCCGGTATTGTGAAAATCACAATGGATCTTCAACAGGATATCAGCGGGTATCACGTTGTAATAGTTGAAGATATTATTGATACCGGCAGAACATTAAAAGATATTGTAAAGCTTTTAAACTCCAGAAATCCAATATCACTAAGGGTTATTACTTTACTTGACAAGCCTTCAAGAAGACTGGTTGACATTCAACCGGACAAAGCCTTGTTTACAATTGATGATAATTTTGTAATCGGTTACGGACTGGATTTTGGAGAGAAATACAGAAATCTCCCTTACATAGCTGAATATGTAAATGAATAAAATCTTTAGCAAAAGTTCATCAATCAAAAAATCAAACCCGGTTATTATGCATTAACGCATAGTACATAATATTATGAAAAGCAAACCTCCTATGGCAGTATTATTTACTGCCGTAGGAGGTAGTTTTTTATCCGATTATTTTGGGGCTAATCATCCTCGGTATATTCCAATATATCACCCGGCTGACAATTAAGGACCTTACATATAGCGTCCAGGGTAGAAAAACGTATTGCCGATATTTTCCCTGTTTTGATATTACTCATATTTGCTTTTGTAATTCCTACTTTTTCAGATAGCTCGTTAAGTGACATTTTTCGGTCTGCCATTACTCGGTCAAGTCTTAATGTAATCACTTGATCACCGTCCTACAAAGTTTCGTCTGCCTGTTTTTGCAGACTTGTTCCGTATTTAAAAATCAAAGACAGCATAAACAGCACAACTGCTACTACTATTGTTGTAAGAGAAAATGCAATTCTGATACTTTGTCCGCTGCTGTCAAAGGTTCCAAGACCCATCAGGCTGAATAACAGGTTTGATGCAACCGCAGGAATAAAGCTGTATCCCAGTATGATAACAGATAGTTTCAGAAGGTTTTTGCTGATTGTTTCGGTAAAAGGAGTTTCTGCGCTTTTCAGTTCCTTGAACAATCTTCGACCGTAGAAAGAAGCAAATAGTAAAAACAGAGCTGATATGATATGAGGAATGATAACTATACCTATCTGTCTGTTGTTAATAGAATACTCAACTGTAGCTAAACCATGGATATTTCCTTTAGAATCAATCTCATATTTAATGCTTTCGTGGTCTTTACTTTTAAAAGTCCCTGTCAGCTTACCGTCTTTCGCCTGATAATAGTCACCGTTTTCGCTGTCAGGTATGTAATGAACTTCGTTATCCATTTCATCCACAAAACCGAAAAGATTGCCAAATGTGTTTTCAAGATTAATATCGGCTGTTAAATATAATCCGGGTGTAGCTTTGACGGTATCATCCGGCAAAGATATTAAAAAGCCTGATAATGTTACAGAAGCTATAAGAGAAATAACCAGGAACACAAAGAACGCTATTGAAAATATGTATCCGACTTTTCCTGTTATATGCATAAATTTAATATTTTTCATAAAAAACCATCCCTTTTTTGTCTAACAACATAATAACACTTTGGGGGCTAAAAGTAAATATATTTATCGAAAAACGATAAATTTTTCTTGACAAACATAAAATATGGTGCTATATTCATTTACAGAACGGAGGCAGAAACTATGTATGCTATTGAAACTTTTGAATTAACAAAAACATATAAAGATGTTGTGGCTGTAAAAGGCATTAACCTTTGTGTTGAAAAAGGAGAACTCTTTTCCCTCCTTGGTGTAAACGGTGCAGGAAAAACAACTACTGTTAAAATGCTTTCCACATTAATTGCTCCCACTGACGGCACAGCCAAAGTATGGGAATATGATATAATAAAAGATAAGGAAAAACTGCGTGGAATCATAAATGTTTCGCCACAGGAAACTGCTATTGCACCTAAGCTTTCTGTTAAAGAGAACCTTGAATTTATTGCAGGAATTTACGGTTTTTCAAAAAGCGAAAGAGATAAACGAATAAATAAAATAGCTGAAGAACTATCTCTTGATGAGGTAATCAACAAAAAAACTCAGACTCTTTCGGGAGGTTGGCAGAGAAGATTGTCTATTGCTATGGCACTTATCACTGAGCCAAAGGTTATTTTTCTTGATGAGCCTACCCTTGGACTTGATGTGCTTGCAAGGCGTGAACTGTGGAGAGTTATTGAATCTCTCAAAGGAAAAATCACTATTATACTTACTACTCACTATATGGAAGAAGCAGAAGCCCTTTCCGACAGAATTGGCATTATGGCAAAAGGCAGACTCCTTACAGTGGGTACTCCTGAGGATATTAAGAAAAACACTCAGTCAAAGAACATTGAAGAAGCATTTGTTAAAATTGCAGAGGGAGGTTTGGCAGTATGAAATCATTGATATTTGCTAAGAGAAACACCAAAGAAATACTAAGAGATCCCATGTCTTATATCTTTATTCTCGGATTTCCGGTTATTCTTCTAATCGTTTTTCAGGTTATATCTAATTCACTCCCTGAAAATGCGCCGAAAATCTTTTCTTTAAGTTTTCTTTCATCCGGAATTGCTGTTTTTTCATTTTCTTTTGTTATGCTGTATATGTCGCTGCTGGTATCAGGTGACAGAACTACAACTTTTCTTTCCAGACTGTATATCTCCCCAATGAAGTCAACTGACTTTATTATAGGTTACACCTTCCCCGGTATGGCTATATGTATAAGCCAGCTCATTATTTGCTACATAACAGTAACTTTGCTCCATTTTATTACAGGTGACCAAATAGATTTTCTAAATCTTATAATAACTATCCCGGTTTTTATACCTGTTATGCTTTTGTTTGTTGCACTAGGGGTGATTTCCGGCAGTTTGTTCAGTAGTAAATCCGCCCCGGGTATATGCTCGGTTGTAATTAATGTTGCGGGATTTTTGGGCGGTGTTTGGATGCCTGTAAATGAAATGGGAGCTTATGAAACTGTTTGTGAGTTTCTTCCCTTTTATCCTGCTGTGCAGATAGGCAGAAGCATTACATACGGAAACGACATCACCGGCGGGAAAATTCCTATATCTGTCTCTTATACACATCTGACGCTGCCGACGATACTCCTTGT
>CAMFZJ010000110.1 GCA_946004305.1 uncultured Clostridia bacterium
AAAACACAAAATATAGAAAACTCGTGAAAGGAATTTTCTAATGGCAGATATATTAAATGAAAATAATGAAAATGTAATGTCAAGTAACTTCATACATCAGTTTATTGAAGAAGATATGGCAGAGGGCGGTGCTTACTACGGAAAGAAGGTGCACACCCGTTTCCCTCCCGAACCAAACGGCTATCTCCACATTGGCCACGCAAAGGCAATTTTTGTTGATTTTGGCACAGCCCTAAAGTATAACGGCATTTGCAATTTGCGTATGGACGATACAAACCCTACTAAGGAAGATGTAGAGTATGTTGACGCTATTAAAGAAGATATTAAGTGGCTTGGCTTTGACTGGGGCGACAGGTTTTACTATGCTTCCCAGTACTTTGAAGAAATGTATAACTTTGCAATAGAGCTAATTAATAAGGGCTTGGCATATGTATGTGAGCTTACCCCTGAACAAATGCACGAATACCGCGGCGACTTGCAGACTCCTGCAAAAAGCCCTTACCGTGACAGACCTATTGAGGAAAGTCTTGACTTGTTTAAGCGTATGCGTGCCGGTGAGTTTGAGGACGGCTCTATGACCTTAAGAGCAAAAATCGACCTTGCCTCAGGTAACTTTAATATGCGTGACCCTGTTATTTACAGAATTAACCGCTTAAAGCATCACCGTACAGGGGATGAGTGGTGCATTTATCCTATGTATGATTTTGCTCACCCTATTGAGGACGTTATGGAGGGCATTACCCACTCCCTCTGCACATTGGAGTTTGAAGCTCACAGACCTCTTTACGATTGGGTTGTTGACAATATTTCAGCTCCTTGCAAGCCTCGTCAGATTGAGTTTGCACGTCTTGGAATTAATAATACAGTTATGAGCAAGCGTAAACTAAGACAGCTTGTTGAGGAAAACTATGTAAACGGTTGGGACGACCCTCGTATGCCTACAATTTGTGGCTTGCGCAGACGTGGTTATACTCCTGCTGCTATCCGCAGTTTTACAGACCAAATTGGCGTTTCAAAGGTAAACTCAATTGTTGAGTACGGATTTTTAGAGCATTGTCTCCGTGATGATTTGAATGACGTTGCTACTCGTGCAATGGCTGTTCTTGATCCTGTTAAGCTTATAATTACAAACTATCCAGAGGATAAAACCGAGGAATTTGAAGTTGAGAATCATCCAAATCACCCTGAAATGGGAACTCGAACAGTAACATTTTCAAGAGAGCTTTACATTGAGTCAACCGACTTTATGGAAGAGCCTGTTAAGAAATATCAGAGATTATACCCGGGCAACGAGGTTCGTATTAAGAGCGCCTATATTGTAAAATGCACAGGCTGTAAAAAGGACGAAAAAGGAAATGTTGTTGAGGTATATGCAACCTATGACCCTGAAACAAGAGGGGGCAACACTCCTGACGGCAGAAAGGTCAGAGGTACTATCCATTGGGTAAATGCAAAGGATTATGTGGAAGCTGAAATCAGACTTTACGACAACTTGTTTACAGTTCCCGACCCTGATTCAGGGGACAAGAATTTCCTTGACTATATTAACCCTCAGTCCCTTGTAGTTCTCAAAGGCTGTAAGGTTGAAAAGTCATTGGCAAAGGCTGAGAAACAGGACCGTTTCCAGTTTATGCGTCAGGGCTATTTCTGTGTTGACAGCAAGGACAGCTCAGAGGGCAACCTTGTGTTCAACAGAGCAGTAGGCCTTAAGGATAGCTTTAAAAAATAATTGTGATATATAGTATAATAAAAGGTGGAGAAGTCAGGCTTTCTCCACCTTTTTCTATAGCTTGTTTAAGTGAAAGTTTGTATAAGGCAGTGTATTACCCCGTAAACCACGCTTGCCGTTGTTCCGTACACAATTACCGGCCCTGCAATAATAAACATTTTTGCTCCCAGTCCTGTTATGAATCCTTCGCTTTTAAACTCTATTGCAGGGGAGGCTATGGAGTTTGCAAAGCCTGTTATCGGCACCAATGTGCCTGCACCTGCGTGCTTTGCAAGATTATCGTAAAGATGTATTGCAGTAAAAAGTATTCCCAGAAAAACAAGGCTTACGGAACATAGGGTTTTGGAGCTTTGCTCTCCAAGTCCTAAAAATGAGTAAAGATTTATCAGAGCCTGTCCTAAGGTGCATATGCCTCCCCCAATCAGAAAAGCCCATATGCAATCTACAAACACGTTGCTTTTTGGAGAGTTTCTGTCTGTGATTTTTTTGTATTCCTTTTGTGATACCATAGAATTACTCCTTTCAATGATATTTTTACCAATAAATTAATTATTATCAATTTTAAAAATTGTATTTATTTTTTTCGGGCTTTATTGTATAATGACTGTGAATACATATCTATTTGTAGTATCAGAGTATCGGAGAGATTTTTTGGAACATTATCTTGACAACAGCGCAACCACTCAGGTTTACCCTCAGGTTGCAGAAAAAGTCCTACAGCTGATGACTGAAAAATACGGTAATCCAAGCTCCCTCCACAGCAAAGGAATGGAAGCAGAGGAGGAGCTTATTAAGGCAAGGCACGTTATTGCCAAAAGTCTTGGGGCTGAGGACAATGAAATATACTTTACAAGCGGTGGCACAGAGGCTAATAACCTGGCAGTTTTCGGTACTGCCATGGCATTGAAACGCCGTGGAAATAAAATCGTCACCACAGCAGTTGAGCATAGCTCTGTATATGAAGCTATGAAAGAACTGGAAGCACAGGGCTTTAGGGTTTGTTACATAGAGCCTGAGAGTGACGGAAACTTTACTGAAGAACAGTTTAGGCAGGAAATTGATAAGGACACAATTTTAGTGTCCCTTATGGCAGTTAATAACGAGATAGGTGCAATTCTGCCCTTTGATAAAATTTCTAAAATCATTAAGGATAAGGGTGCCCCTGCTCTTCTACATTGTGACTGTGTGCAGGCTTACTGCAAAATACCCTTGAAGCCAAAAAAACTGGGCATTGACCTTGCAACAATCAGCGCCCATAAAATCCACGGACCTAAGGGTGTAGGGGGATTATTTGTAAAGCAAGGTGTTCGTATTCTGCCACAGCATTTTGGGGGAGAACAGGAAAGCAAAATTCGTCCCGGCACAGAGCCGTTGCCCTTAATCGCCGGATTTGGCGAGGCTGTGAGAATTACAGATATTCAGAAAAACAATGAAATTGTGAAAGCCCTTAACAGCTATGCAAAGGATAGGCTAAGTAAAATTCAGGGAGTTACAATAAACTCTCCGAAAAATGCTCTTGACTATATAATCAATGTTTCCGTTCAGGGTATAAGAAGCGAAACAATGCTACACTTTCTTGAGGACAGTGTAGTTTATGTTTCAAGCGGAAGTGCCTGTGCAAAAGGCAAGCCCAGTCATGTACTGCAGGCTATGAAAATGAACAGAGATTTAGCCGACAGCGCTTTAAGAATAAGCTTTTCTGCCCATAACACAAAAGATGACATTGACGCTCTTTGTAATGGAATTGAAACAGGTTTAAAGATATTAGTAAGAAGATAAAAGGTAACGCTATATGAAAGAAATAATTTTAATTAAAGACGGAGAAATAGCCCTAAAAGGACTTAACCGCCGTCAGTTTGAGGACAGACTTATTAAAAATATCAGGAACACAATTAAGGACTTAGGCAGCTTTGATATTTCTTCTGCCCAGTCAACTATATACATATCCCCTGTAAGTGAGGGTATAGATTTAGACGATGTTTGCGACAGAGTTTCAAGGGTGTTCGGTATAGCCGCTTTTTCACGGGCAGGAGTATGTCCTGAAAAAACCCTTGAGTCAGTTTTGAAAACTGCCCCAATCTACCTTGAAGAACAGCTTAAGGCTATAAAAACCTTTAAGGTTGAAGCTAAGAGAAGTGACAAGAAGTTTCCCTACAAAAGTCCTGAAATTTGCAGAGAAACCGGCGGAGCAATTTTAAGAGCTTTTCCACATCTTAAGGTTGACGTTCACAATCCTGACTTAGTTGTAAATGTTGAGGTTCGTGACTTTGGGGCCTATGTCCGTGGAGGAGCAATCAGAGGTGCAGGAGGTATTCCTGTCGGTACAGGAGGTAACGCTGCTATTCTTATCAGCGGCGGCATTGATTCTCCTGTTGCCGCATATATGATGGCAAAGCGTGGAGTAAGACTTACTGCAATCCACTTTGCAAGTCCACCATACACAAGCCCACGTGCAGAGCAAAAGGTTGTAAAGCTTCTGAAAAAGGTATCCCGCTATGCCGGTGATATGACAATGTACACAGTCCCCTTTACTGAAATTCAGGAAACTATTAAAAACAAGTGTCCTGAGGAATTGTTCACCATTATTATGCGCCGGCTTATGATGGAAATTTCTCAGCGTATAGCAGAAACGAAAAACTGCAGCGCACTTATTACAGGAGAAAGCCTTGGTCAGGTTGCAAGCCAGACTATTCACGCAATCGCCTGCACAGACGCAGCTACAACAATGCCTGTTTTCAGACCTCTTATAGGTATGGACAAACAGGAAATTATTGATATTTCCTATGCAATAGATACATTCAACACTTCAATAGAGCCTTATGAGGATTGCTGTACAGTATTTACACCAAAGCACCCTCGTACAAAGCCTGTTTTGAAATATGTTGAGCTTGCACAGCAGGAGGCAGATTTCGGAC
>CAMFZJ010000111.1 GCA_946004305.1 uncultured Clostridia bacterium
TAGGAAATTGCTCGAAAACGGTCGGGCAAAAATAGATTTGAAAATATCAATTTTTCTTCTCGAAATGGGTGTCGAGACACTCGATTTTTATAATGCCGTTTAGGGAGTATATTATGAAGCTTGATAAAAAAGATTTACTTTTATATGCTATAACTGACAGAAGCCGGCTTGGAGAAATGACCTTGTATCAGCAGGTTGAACAGGCTCTTATAGGAGGAGCAACATTTATTCAGCTAAGAGAAAAGAATCTTGATGAGGAGAGCTTTCTCAAAGAGGCTGTTGAAATCAAAAGCCTTTGCCATAGCTACAAGGTTCCCCTTGTTATTAACGACAATGTGGACGTTGCCCTAAAATCAGGTGCAGACGGTGTTCATGTAGGACAAGGGGATATGCAGGCAAATAATGTTAGAGAGATACTTGGTAAGGATAAAATCATTGGCGTTACTGCAAAAACTGTGGAACAGGCACTTCTTGCTCAGGAAAGAGGTGCAGACTACCTTGGAGTAGGGGCGGTTTTTGCCACAAGCTCTAAGGCTGACGCAAAGGAAATAGACCACAGCACTTTTAAGGCAATATGTAATGCTGTGAATATTCCGGTAGTGGCAATCGGCGGTATTACTAAGGAAAATGTTACAGAACTAAAGGGCTACGGAATGGACGGAGTTGCAGTCATCAGTGCGATATTTGCACAAAAGGATATTAAATCAGCAACGGAAAGACTAAAAGAAAAGGTTAAAGCTACAGTAGTAAAATAACTTTATATATGGAAAGAGGAATGAATATGGTTGCAATTAACGGAGAAAAGGTACAGGCTCAGGGTAAAACCATAGGGCAATATATTGAAGAAGCGGGATATAACAAAGACAGAGTTGTTGTTGAAATTAATATGGAGATTATCCCAAAGGATAAGCTTGATACAATTATTCTAAATGAGGGCGACTCTGTAGAAATTCTTAACTTTGTAGGCGGTGGCTGATATGAGTAAAATTAACGGTACATTTGATTCCAGACTGCCTTTAGATGTTAAGGAAAAGCTAAAATCCGCAAGAGTTGCTATTGCAGGACTGGGTGGACTTGGCTCCAATATTGCGGTAATGCTTGCAAGAAGCGGTGTTGGAAAGCTGTTGTTAGTTGATTTTGACAGAGTTGATACTTCAAATCTTAACAGACAGGCTTATTCCATTCCCCACCTTGGTATGTGGAAAACTGAGGCTTTAACTCAGATTATAAAGGATATTAACCCTGCTGTGGAGCTTGAAACTATATGCACTAAAATCACAACTGAAAATGCAACAAGCCTACTGGGGGAGTACCCTATTGTATGTGAAGCCTTTGACAAGCCTGAGCAAAAGGCTATGCTTATTTCTACTATCCTTAGTGAATGTAAGAACACAATAGTGGTTTCAGGCAACGGAATGGCAAGTTATTCAGATTGCAACAAAATAAAAACCAAAAAGGTTACGGAAAGACTTTACATATGCGGTGACGGAGTTTCCGACATTGAAAAGGGAGATATTCTTATAGCCTCAAGGGTTTTAATCTGTGCAGGGCATCAGGCTACAAAGGTAATACAGTTAATATTAGATGATGAATAGGAGAATAAAATGGAAGATAAATTGATTTTAGGCGGACACGAATTTAACAGCAGATTTATTTTAGGCTCAGGTAAATACAATATGAACCTTATTAAGGCTGCCGTAGAGCAGGGCGGTGCAGAAATTATCACCCTTGCTTTGCGCAGAGCAAATACACAGGAAAGCGAAAACATCCTTGATTTTATGCCAAAGGGAGTAACCTTACTTCCGAATACTTCAGGTGCAAGAAATGCTGACGAGGCTGTGCGAATTGCAAGACTAAGCCGTGCAATGGGCTGCGGCGACTTTGTAAAGGTCGAGATTATGCATGACGCAAAGTATCTTCTTCCTGATAATTACGAAACAATTAAGGCTACAGAAATCCTTGCAAAGGAAGGCTTTGTTGTACTTCCATATATGTATCCTGACCTTAATGTTGCAAGAGATTTACAAAACGCAGGTGCGGCAGCGGTAATGCCTCTTGCTTCCCCAATAGGCAGTAATAAAGGTCTTACAACAAAGGAATTTATTCGTATTCTCATTGATGAAATTGATTTGCCTATTATAGTTGATGCTGGTATCGGTAAGCCTTCACAGGCTTGTGAAGCTATGGAAATGGGTGCCGCTGCTATTATGGCAAACACAGCTATTGCAACAGCAGGCGATGTTCCTGCAATGGCAGGTGCATTTAAAAAAGCTATCGAAGCCGGCAGAACTGCATATCTTACCGGTATGGGTCCTGTTCTTACCCGTGGCGGCAGTGCTTCCGATCCCCTTACAGGCTTTTTGAGATAAGGTGAAATTATGAACGAAGAAAATCAGGTTTATTTTATAGATAGTGATGAGCTGCCAAAAGAGGCGTTGGAAAGAAAACACCGCCTTGAGCAGGATCCCTCAAGCCGTACCGACCATATGGCGTACCTTCCCGGTATGGAGGTTATTGAGTCTGACATTAAGGACAAGGTAGTTGAAGCTATGAAAAGCTTTGATTACCATAAATACACAGAGGAAGACGTTAAAAAGGCTTTGGCAAGTGAGGTTTGTTCCATTGAAAACTTCAAGGCACTTTTATCTCCTGCGGCAGCCCCTTTTCTTGAAGAAATGGCAAGAAAGGCAGAGGAGGAAACCAAAGCTCATTTTGGCAATACTGTATATATTTTCACACCAATATATATAGCGAACTATTGTCAGAATTACTGCGTTTACTGTGGTTTTAACTGCTACAACAATATTAACCGCAAAAAGCTTACAATGGAAGAAATCGAAAAGGAAATGCAGGTTATTGCAGAAACCGGTATGGAGGAAATACTATTGCTTACCGGTGAAAGCAGGAAATATTCCGATGTTCAGTACATTGGCGAGGCTGTAAAAATCGCAAGAAAATATTTCAGAAATATCGGTGTTGAGATTTACCCTGTAAATACTGATGAGTATGAATATCTCCATAAATGCGGAGTTGACTATGTAACAGTATTTCAGGAAACCTACAATAGCGACAAGTACGAAACTCTCCACCTTTTAGGCCACAAAAGAGTATGGCCTTACCGCTTTGACGCTCAGGAAAGAGCTCTTATGGCAGGTATGAGAGGAGCAGGCTTTTCGGCACTTTTAGGTCTTGACGATTTCAGAAAGGATGCTCTTGCTTCTGCACTTCACGTTTACTATATAAACCGAAAGTATCCTCACGCAGAGCTTAGCCTCAGCTGTCCGAGACTTCGTCCTATTGTGAATAATGAAAAAATCAATCCTCGTGACGTTGGAGAAAAGGAGCTTTGTCAGGTGCTGTGTGCCTACAGAATTTTTCTCCCTTATGTGGGAATTACTGTTTCCAGCAGAGAAAGCCTGACCTTTAGAAACGGCATTACAAAAATCTGTGCTACAAAGGTTTCAGCCGGTGTTTCAACAGGCATTGGCGACCACGAAGCAAAGTACGAGGGAGAAACAGCGGAAAACGTAGGTGATGAACAGTTTGAAATTAACGATAACCGTTCATTCAGACGTATGTATGATGATATGGAAAAGGGTGGACTACAGCCTGTGCTGAACGACTACCTTTATGTGTAATTATGGATAATAAATACCAAAAGCTTATTGCAGTAACTAACAGACATCTGGTAAAAGGTAACTACTTTCAACAGATTGAAAGGGTAGTGAAGCTTAATCCAAAGGCAATTATTATAAGGGAAAAGGATTTATCAAAGGAGGACTATAAGGCTTTAGCTGAAAAAGTCCTTGTAATATCTTATAAAAGCAACACCCCTTGTTTTATACATTCTTATATTGATGTTGCAAAAAAGCTTAACTGCAAAAGAATACATTTTTCAATCCCAAAGCTAAGGGAAAACAAAGACAACCTTGAATACTTTGATGAAATCAGCGTTTCCTGTCATAGCATAGAAGATGTTACGGAAGCTATATCCTGTGGGGCTACTCAGGTTATCGTTGGAAATATTTTTGAAACCGACTGTAAAAAGGGACTTCCGGGCAAGGGACTTGAATTTCTTAAAAGAATATGTGATATTTCTACAGTACCTGTTTACGGTATAGGTGGAATAAGCCTTGAAAATATTGCCGATGTACTCAGTACGGGAGCAATGGGAGGCTGTATGATGTCAGGGTTTATGAAATTATAGATAGAACTGTACAAAGCACAGTTTAATGGGGCAGATTGGGGGCACCACCTTTTGTCCCAATATAAAATTAATGCTGAAAATGAAAGGAGAATGCCTATGAAAACAGCATTAACAATCGCAGGAAGCGACTCCTGCGGAGGCGCCGGAATACAAGCAGATATTAAAACTATGACTATGAACGGTGTATATGCTATGAGTGCGATTACTGCATTAACGGCTCAGAACACTATGGGAGTTACGGATATTATGAATGTTACTCCGAAATTTCTTGAGGAACAGCTGGACGCAGTTTTTACGGATATTACACCAAATGCTGTTAAAATCGGTATGGTAAGCTCGGCTGAGCTTATTGAAGTCATAGCCCAAAAGCTCAGAGAGTATAAAGCTGAAAACATTGTAGTTGATACAGTAATGGTTGCCACAAGCGGA
>CAMFZJ010000112.1 GCA_946004305.1 uncultured Clostridia bacterium
CATAATAAGTCATAATTGTTTAAAATATCATATTATCCGTCAAGTATATTTGTTAGTTACACCAAAAATAAACACCTCTGATTAAATTTCAGAGGTGTTTTAAAAAATTATTTAACCTTAATTTTGATTATAAATTTCAAGCCTGATGCAGTTACCTGAACTTTTCCTTTACCTTTTCTTAAAGCAGTAACTTTACCCTTTGCAGAAACCTTAACTTTATTATTTAAGGCTTTAAACTTTATTTTTCCTACAGCATGCTTAACTGTAATCTTTGTTTTAGCTTTTACTTTAAGGGTTGATTTGTTAGCTTTTACTGTAGGCTTTTTAACAGTAATTGTAATTTTTGCTTTAACTCCGTTATTAGTTACGGTAATTGTAGCTTTACCTGCTTTTTTAGCTGTAACCTTTCCGCTTGTTTTACCTACTGTTGCCACCTTACTGTCAGATGTTTTATAGGTAGTTGCACCCTTTCCATTCTTAACTACAGGTTTGATAGTATATGTGTTCTTAACATAAACTGTCTTGCTTGCAGGAACAGAAACAGTAGTCTTTTTAACTTCTGATGGTTCTGTTGCAGAAGGCTCTGTAGGTGAGGTTGGATTTGTAGGAGTAATAATCGGTGCTGTCGGCGGAGGAGTTGTTTCAATAACTATAGGTTCATCGCCTATAGTGTATTCGGCTTTAGCTGTTGTGGTCTTGTCTAATACATTATCTTTTACAACAACAGAGATTTCATAAGTTTTCTTTTCAAGAGGTTTCCAATTATATGTATCGGAAGAACCGCTCTGAACTGAATTGCCGTCAACAAGAAATTCGTATGAATAATCTCCGCTGCCATTATACCCCTCAGCTTTTAGTACAATATCTGTACCTATGCCCTGAGTTGCAGATTTATCTGCGCCAAAATTCACTTCAAATGGGGCTTGAGTAATTACAGTATCCTCAAGGAGTGCTCCCACACGAGCAAGAGGAACTGTGATATTATCAACATCTTCCTTTTCGTGTGAGGTTGACGGATCATAGCTATACTCAACATTAGCGTTGTCCTGCATAGTTGGGTCATAAGGTAAGCAGTCCATACCGGAAGTACCGTATGTTAAAATCTGCATTACGCCGATACCGTTATTTTCTACATAATTTTTATCAATACCTAATGCACTGAATGGAACAGCAACCTCATAAATAACGCTATGGTCATCCTTATATCCATAATCTCTGAAATCTACCCAGTTTGAGCTTGATTTAAAGGTTTCACCCATTATATTTGAGCCCTTAGGCTGCTTTACACCATAAATGTTGTCACTTAATGAGCCGTAATCAAAGGCAATTTTAAATCCGTTTTGGTTATCCTGCTTTTCATAAGAAGTTACGCCGATTGGAACAGCTGTATCATAGTTAAAGAGCCAGTCGCCGTTTTCATCCTGAACATCAGCTTTGAAAATCGAGTCGCCGCCGTTTGAGTTATTTGAATCAAAAGCGATAAGAGTATCAACATTTGTTGTGAAGTTGACGCCGCCGTCTTTTGCTACACCGCCATCACATCCCCATACAAATGGATTTGTGAATGTTGCTCCTGTTTTAGCGTCTGTTCCTGTTGCTTTGCCTGAAGCAGATTTTTCAGGGTCAATGCTTAATGCAAGATACATTGGAATTGAGTTTCTCCAAGGTCTTGCTTCTTTTGACGCTGCAAAATTGTCAGATGGTGAAACTACATATGTTGTGTTTGTCATTTCCCACATAAAGTATAGATTATCATCATCCCATGCGGCATAAAGAGCATAGTCGTCCCAAGGCTGTTCGTGCATTGCAGAGGGCATATATACACGAGGGTCATCATTAGCAACACCTTGAGCTACAATCATAGAGCTGTCCCAGTCTGATGGATTACCGTCTACTGAAATAGTTTTGCTTTTGCCTAACTGCATATCAGGGTTAGTGCCGTATTTACCGCCGATTGCCGGAGTTGTATGTCCGTCTGAATCTGAAGCAAAGCTTGTGTTTGTCTTTTCAAAAGTTTTTCTGTATGTAAATGTTTGTAGTGTAGTTGCGCCTGATTCTGAAGTAGCACTTAAGGTTAATGTAATATCCTTATTTCCTATTACGCCCTTACCTACTGCTACAGTTGTATCCTCTGTATATGGAAATACTGTTCCGCCGTCAAGCTGATAAGTTCCTTTCACTGCATTTTTAAGACCGATTTTAACATTGAGAACATCAGTATCAAAGGCTGTATTACTTGCTGTGTATGCAAATCCGGCAGGCTGGCCGTCAGGAGTACCGTAGTCAACCCATTCGTTATCGGCTGTTAAAAGCTTACATTGTCCCTTTGTAATGTTAAGTCCGCCGTTTTCCGGATACTGCTCTTTTTCTTCCTCTTCTTTGCCATTATTGACTATAATATTTTCGTTTGAATAAGCAGAAGAGAAGGTGTAATAATACAAGCCGTTTTTATCAACCTGCATTTTTTCTCCCGGCCACTTAGCTGTTTCCTTTGTGCCGTAAGCGTAAAGGTAAACCTCTTCCCAGTTGTATTTTGAATTATCAAAATATACAATTGAAGAACCAACAGGAGAGTCAGTTTTGGTATAAACATAAGAAGCTGTTTTTGTTTCTGTACCGTCTGTAGCAGAAAGATAAAGGCTTATTGTATCTCCTACATTTACTGCTTCATTGCCTAATGTAATAACCGACTTATCAGTAAATTCAACAGGTGCGCCACCGTTGATAGAATATGTTGCAGATGTTGCATTTGTACAATATAGATTTACATTAATTGTTGTCAGAAACTCGCAACTGCCGGGGTCTGCTGATACAGATAAACCTACACTATATTTACTTGAAGTTGCTGACCAGCATTTATTTCCATATTCATTTGTTGTGTAAGTTGTACCAACTTTCCAGACATATCCGTCGCCGCTGTGCTTTAAGTCAGCAGTCTGAAAACTGCCGTTATCATTGATTACAAACTTCGTGAAACCGGCAGGACAGGTATAGCTATAAAGATTATCACTAATCTTTGTCATAGTATCCCCAGGCCAGCTGGTATTATTGCTTGGAGCGTCCCAATAATGAATATAAAGTGACTCACCCCAATTTTCGGGTTTTTCAAAATAAATTACATCACCTGTTTTTGCACCGGCATATGTGATGCCAAGACAGGTGAAAGTTGTTATAATCAGCATTAGTGAAAGTGTAATGCTGATTAATCTTTTTGAAATTTTCACATAAATTCCTCCTTTTGATTTCTAATATAATTATAACAATAACACATACTTTTTTCTATGGTTAATTTGCAAAAATGTATTGCTATAATTTTAGCTATTCTGCTATATAGAATAAACTTAATATATAACTTTAATTTATTGTTATTGATAAATAGTTAAATTATGCTATAATTTACAAGAGGGAGAGATTGTATGCGCACTATTACAATTAATGAAAATGACGGCGGACAAAGGCTTGATAAATATTTAAGCAAGAAATTTAAAACAATGCCACGTTCACTAATGTATAAATATATACGCACAAAATATATAAAGCTAAACGGCAAAAAATGTGATAAAGCGGATTTTCTAAAGGCAGGAGATATTCTTACCCTGTATATTAAGGATGAGTTTTTTGAAGAAAGTCAAAAGGATAATTATGAATTTCTCAAAGCGCCCAAGTCCCTTAATATACTTTATGAGGATGAGAATTTAATTCTTATTGATAAAAAGCCGGGGCTTATTGTTCATCAGGACAAAAGCTATCACTTTGACTGCCTTATTATGAGAATACAGCATTATTTATATGACAAAGGTGAATATAATCCTAAGGAAGAAAACACCTTCTCCCCTGCTTTAGTAAACAGAATTGATAGGAATACAGGGGGAATAGTAATTGCTGCAAAAAACGCCGAGAGCCTTAGAATACTAAACGCTAAAATGAAGTCACGGGAAATTGATAAATATTATCTCTGTCTTTTATGCGGAAAACCTAAATTTGACAAAGGAGTACTTAGTGATTACCTTATTAAGAATGAAAAGACAAATACTGTAAAGGTGTTTAAAAAAGAGATTCCAAATTCAAAAAATATTAAAACAGAGTATGAAATACTGGATTACAATAGTAAAATGTCTTTGGCTGAAGTTCATTTGCTGACAGGACGCACTCATCAGATACGAGCTCATATGGCTTTTATAGGACATCCCTTAGTCGGTGACAGTAAGTACGGGAAAGGTAAAAAGAATTTTATTAACTGTTTTAAATGGCAGGCATTGTATTCATATAAGCTTGTGTTTAATTTTACTACTGACGCAGGTATGCTAAATTATCTAAAGGGAAAATCTTTTGAGGTTAAAGATGTGTGGTTTGAAAAAGGTGGAAAAATAAATAGTGAAATCTAATAGCACATATAAGAAAAAGGCGACCGTAAAGATCGCCTTTTTTATGTAATATTCTAATCTGTTACTGTAGTACACTAAGAAGTACACCGGCTGCAACTGCTGAACCGATTACACCTGCAACATTTGGTCCCATAGCATGCATAAGCAGGAAGTTGCCGGGGTTTTCTTCCTGACCTACACGCTGAGATACTCG
>CAMFZJ010000113.1 GCA_946004305.1 uncultured Clostridia bacterium
TTGCATTTTTAGGACCAAACGGCGCCGGTAAAAGTACAACTATTGATATGATTTGTACATACCTAAAGCCTGATAAGGGTAATATCATAGTTGACGGCTCAGAGGTAGGCAAGGATGATAAGGATATACGCAGTAAAATCGGAATAGTATTTCAGGACAGCCTGCTTGACCCTATTCTAACCATAAGGGAAAATCTTTTCGTTCGTGGAAGCTTCTATGGGTTAAAGGGAAAAGCTCTAAAAAAAGCTGTAGAAAAGGCTTGCGAAATAGTAGATATAAAAGACATTATGGACAGACCCTACGGTAAGCTTTCAGGAGGCCAGAGAAGACGGGCTGATATTGCAAGAGCTTTGATAAATACTCCTAAAATTCTGTTTCTTGATGAGCCAACTACAGGACTTGACCCACAGACAAGACTCAACGTGTGGAATACAATCAATGATTTGCAGAAGAAAAACAATATGACAGTATTCCTCACAACCCACTATATGGAGGAGGCAGCGGAAGCTGACTATGTAATTGTAATTGATAACGGAGAAATTGCGGCAAAGGGTACGCCTGCTGATATTAAGGAAAAATACGCTCAAAACTCTCTGCATATTGTTCCCAAGGACAGCGTAGCACTTGTTAATTCTTTTAAAGAAAATAACATCAGCTATACAGAAACATCAGGAGAGTTTATAGTTAAAATCAAACATACAACAGACGCACTAAGTATTATTGATAAAATACGCAGTAACATAGAAAATTTTGAGGTTGCAAAGGGTACAATGGATGATGCATTTATCGGTATTACAGGAAAGGAAATAAGACAATGAAAAGTATAGTATTACGAAATCTTAAAATATTTTTCAGAGATAAAGCAGCGGTATTCTTTTCGCTTTTGGGTGTGTTAATAGTAATAGGATTGTATATTCTATTTTTAGGTGATGTAAATAAGGAAGCATTAAGTGATTTTAATAACGCTTCTCAAATAATGGACAGCTGGATTTTTGCAGGCTTGCTTTCTATTACATCAGTAACCTCTGTAATGGGTGCCTTTGGTTCAATGGTACAAGACAGAGAGAAAAAGGTGTTTAAGGATTTTTATTGTGCGCCGATTTCAAGAAGCTCATTAACTCTGGGTTACATAGCAAGCTCCGCTATCGTAGGCTTGATTATGACAGGAATTGTACTTGCAGTAGCAATAGTTTATCTGACTTTTTGTGAAGCAATTGTAATTTCCGCTATGTTAATTGCAAAGCTTGTATTACTGTCAGCCCTTACATCACTTTCAAATACAGCATTAGTGTTGTTTATAGTTTCGTTCCTTACAACAGAAAAAGCATATTCAGCAGTAACCGGTGTAATATCCGCCCTTATAGGTTTTATAACGGGAATATATCTTCCTGTTGGTAATCTTCCTGAGGGAGTGCAGTATGTAGTAAAGTGCTTCCCAACATCACACAGCGCTGTGCTTTTCAGACAGGTGCTATGCGAAAATTCACTAAAAGGCTGTGCAGACAAATTCCCTAAGGAAGCACAAACCGAAGCCCTAACAGGGCTTAAAGAAAGCCTCGGAATAGTTTTTAAATTTGGCGATACGGAGTGCGCTTCTTGGATTAGCCTTGCTATAATATCAGTTGCCTTAGTAGTTTTTGCAATACTTGCAGTAATAAATATCAACAGAAAAAAAGCTTGCTGAGATGGTAGAAGGGCTAAAAGGATAAATGAGCAAAAAATAAATAGTTCTTGCTTTGATAAAAGGTTATGAAAAAAACCGCCGAGTGAAAATTCGGCGGCTCCTACATAAAACATCTTGCTTATTATCTTGCTTATTTTCTTGCGTGTTTTACTTTTTAATATATCTCTGATTACGGCTTGTTGGTTTGTCGGGGAAAGTCATCTGAATCAGATTCATTTCAATAGCAGGGTTAAGGTAATTTTTCCTAAAGGTTTCTCTTGATTTCAGGTTCAATTTCTTTAGAATTTCTGATGTGGTGTAGGGAACATCATACTCCATAACATCCAGCAGTTTCTTAACGTAACTGCTGATTTGTGAGTTGTCAGATTTTGCCTGTGAAATAATGTCCGTAAGAATTTCGTCAATCATCTCAAGCATAAATTCAATAAACAGATTTGAGTTTCCCTCAACGTGACAATCTGAAATTGCTTTGTAGTACCTATCCTGATATTTCTGAATCTGACTTTCGATAGGTATGAACCGAAAAATCGGTTTCCACTTTGTCAGAATTGCAGTCTGCCAAAGTCTTGCCATACGACCGTTGCCGTCAGAGAATGGATGAATGAAAACAAATTCATAATGAAAAACAGATGATGAAATCAGAGGGTGAACGCTGTCCTTTTCGCTGTTTGTCCAATCGAATAAATCATCAATCAAAGACGGAACAATGTTTGCAGGCGGTGCCATAAAAATACATCGGTCACCGTCAAAAACTCCTTCTTCTCCGTGTCTGAAACTACCTGACTCATTCACAAGAGAATATGTCATTATGCTATGATATTTTTTTAGCTCTCCTACTGAATAAGGATTGATTTCGTTTAGCTTATCGTAAGCTTCATAAGCATTTTTGACCTCCTGAATTTCTCTTTGAGGACCTAAAACAATGTGACCGTTTATTACATCTTTGACCTCTGACAGAGAAAGAGAGTTGGCTTCAATTGCAAGCGATGAGTAAATGGACTTGATTCTGTTGTTTTTTCTCAACTGTGGTTTCGCTTCAAAATCATTGTAGTTGCTTATTCTGCCTATTTTTTCTGATATTGACGAAACATAGTCAAGCATTTTATTTGATATTGAAAACGGCGGTGTGTATCTAGACATATACATCATTCCTAAAATAAACTATACGCTTATTATAACAAATTATTATGAAATTATCAACATCTTGCTTATTATCTTGCTTATTTTCTTGCATATTTATTAGTGCGTAGGTTTTTAATATAATCTAAAACATTATCAATTCTAAGCATTAATGTATAAATTATTCAATTTAATAGTTTTATAAACAAAATCTCCTCTCAATCCACCGAACTGAGAGGAGATTTTTTGCAACTAAAAGTAATTATACTTCTTTCGATTTGAGATAATAAACGTAGCTGTTACTATTAAGGATATCGCTTCTGCTGCAACATCTGAAAGCCATACGCCGTCAAGCTGTAGGAATAAGGGGAGAGCAAGCACCATTACAATTTGGAATACGCAGGATCTGGAAAAGGAAATAACAGCAGATACAACACCGTTGTTGAGGGCTGTAAAGAATCCTGAACCAAACACATTGAAGCCCATAAATAAAAATGAAATAGAGTATAGGGAAAAAGCGTGTTGAGTCATATTACACAGCTCTTGGCTGTATCCCACAAATACCTTTGCAAATGTGCCTGCCAATAGCTGAGCGCATATTTCCATTATCAGTACACAAGAGGTTATTATAATCATACTTTTTTTGAACATATTTTTAAGCTCAAAAGAATTTTTGCTTCCGTGATTATAGCTTATAATAGGAGAAACGCCGATTGAGTAACCGATAAATACCGAAACGAAAACAAAGTTTACATACATAATAACCCCGTATGACGCAACACCTTGCTCACCGGCAAACCTCATCAGCTGAAAATTATAAAGCATATTTACAATTGACATTGAAGTTGTAGTCATAAACTCAGAAGCACCGTTAGAGCTTGCTTTAACAATTGCTCTGAAATCAAGGGTTGGCTTTCCCAGTCTTAATCTGCTCTTGTTAGGTAAGATAAAGTAGATTAGGGGTACAACACCGCCGATAGTTTCGCTGATTGCAGTTGCAGAGGCAGCCCCTGCTACACCAAAATCCAAAACTCCCACCAGCAAAGCGTCCAAAACCATATTGGTAACTCCGGCAGTAATAGTAACAGCAAGCCCAAGCTTAGGCTTCTCTGCTGTTACAAGAAAGCTCTGAAACATATTTTGTAATATAAAGAATGTTAAGGATAAAAATGAAATTCTGCCGTATAAAATGCAGTGGGGAGCCATTTCTTCCGTTGCTCCCAACCAATAGGTTACAGGTTCAATTAAAAGCTGTCCCAGTATAGTTATACCAACGCCCATAATAATCATTGTATAAACCAGCAGGGAAAAGGTCTGATTAGCTTTTTTGTCTTTTCCTTCACCAAAGCGAAAAGCCACTAATGCAGAACCGCCTGTTCCCATCATAAAGCCTATTGCAGAAAGCCCCATAATAAAAGGCATAATAAAATTAACTGATGCAAAGGCTGTATCTCCGGCAAAATTAGAAACAAAAAATCCGTCAACAATTCCGTAAACAGAAGTAAAAACCATCATAATAATTGACGGAAATACAAACCTGAAAAGCTTTTTAAAAGTAAAATGTTCGGATATTTTTATAGCCATAAATCCTCCCATAATAGGTGAAAGAATACTCGTTTTTATATTTCACAATTAATAACCTGCTTATTATATCAAACTCTTATATAGCAGTCAACATATCATAATTAAACTAACTAAAAAGCTGTCTCTTATACACATCTGACGCTGCCGACGATACTCCTTGTGT
>CAMFZJ010000114.1 GCA_946004305.1 uncultured Clostridia bacterium
CTGTAATTATTGTATTATTTTTTCCTGTTGTTATGGCTTTGCTAAGAGGTTTTAGGTTGAATCTAAAAAAAGAAAGCCTGAAAGCCTTGTGAAATCAAGGCTTTCAGGCATTGTTTGTGGCACCCCCTGTGCGAATCGAACGCGCAACTAACCCTTAGGAGGGGTTTATTATATCCATTTAACTAAGGGGGCATATCTATTAATTGTCAAACAACACATTGTTATTGGTATTTACAAAGAGCAAAAGTAATAACAAACTCTAAGAAGAAGGTGGTTCTATCCGTCTGTGCTGCAAAACATTTTTTGCTACAGGGATAATTTTATAATAATAGATATTATTTGTCAAGAATTTTAACTTATTTACCGGGGAATTGTAAAAATACTATTGACAAATTGGTTCTCCTATGGTAAGATTACAAATGCTGAATTAAGCACGGAGAGGTGTCCGAGTGGTTTAAGGAGCTAGTCTTGAAAACTAGTGATCCCGCGAGGGACCAAGGGTTCGAATCCCTTCCTCTCCGCCATTTTATTTTAATTACTTTGCCAATGGAGGATTACTCAAGTGGTGAAGAGGCTCCCCTGCTAAGGGAGTAGGTCGGGTAACCGGCGCGAGGGTTCAAATCCCTTGTCCTCCGCCAAATAAACGGAAATCGCATTTGTGGTTTCCGTTTATTTTTTGCTTTTTGACAATAGTTGGGGTAAACCCAAAATGAATAATTGAAACTTTCAGTTTTTTAATTAAATTTACAATAGTATAATTTTTCTTGCAAAATACTACATATAGTGTTATAATGCTTTTAATGAAATATAACACAAGGGGTGTTAACTATGAAATGTCCATATTGCAGTTTTGAAGAATCTAAGGTTATCGACTCTCGTTCCGCCGATGACGGTGAGCGTATCCGCCGCAGACGTGAATGTCTTAAGTGCGGCAAGCGTTTTACCACTCACGAGGTTGTTGAAACTGTGCCTATTATTGTTGTAAAGCGTGACAAAAGCCGTGAAAGCTTTGACAGAAACAAGCTTACAAACGGACTTGTTCGTGCTTGCGAGAAACGTCCTGTTTCAATTCAGCAGATTGAAAACATAGTTAATTATATTGAAAGCACCTTACAGTCAAGCCTTGACCGAGAAATTACAACAAAGCAGATTGGCGAGCTTGCTATGGAACAGCTTAAGGAAATTGACGAAGTAAGCTATGTAAGGTTTGCCTCAGTTTACCGCCAGTTTAAGGATATTAACACCTTTATGGAGGAACTTAATAAACTGTTAAATGATAAATAATTATAAAATAAACAATAGCCCGGTTGCAAATCAGCAGCCGGGCATATTTTGTGATTTTTTAGACCAAGGAACTAATTATTCGCAATGGTCACAATGGTCGCAATCACCGATATCACCAACAATAGGAGTAGGGTCAATACCCTGCTTTTTGTAGTAATCAGAAATTGCAGCCTTAATAGCCTGTTCGGCAAGAACAGAACAATGAACCTTTACCGGCGGCAAACCGTCAAGAGCTTCCATAACTGCTTTGTTTGTAAGCTTAAGAGCTTCATCAATTGTTTTGCCCTTAATAAGCTCAGTAGCCATACTGCTTGTTGCAATAGCGGCACCGCAGCCAAAGGTTTTAAACTTAACATCAACAAGAACATTACCTTCAATTTTCAGGTACATTTTCATAATGTCCCCGCATTTTGAGTTGCCAACCTCACCGATACCGTCAGCGTTTTCAATTTCACCGACATTTCTCGGATTAGCAAAATGGTCCATAACTTTCTCTGAATAAGTAAATGCCATTAATATTCATCCTTTCCTTATTTGTCCTTAATCTTTTCCCAAAGTGGGGACATATCTCTCAGTAATTTAACAATCTTAGGTACGACTTCAAGAATATAGTCAATATCCTCCTCAGTAGTGCTTTCGTCAAATGTCATACGTGTACTGCCGTGAGCAATTTCGTGAGGTAAGCCGATAGCAAGGAGAACGTGGCTCGGGTCAAGACTGCCTGATGTACAGGCTGAGCCTGAAGAAGCGGAAATACCGTTCATTTCAAGTCTTAAAAGCAGGCTTTCGCCCTCAATGCCCTCAAAGCACATATTTACATTTGAAGGAAGTCTTTTTTCTCTGCTGCCGTTTAAACGGCTTTTTGGAATCTGAAGAAGTCCGTCAATAAGCTTATCTCTTAAAGCACAAAGCTTTTTACATCTTTCTTCCATTGTATCAACAGCAATTTGCAAAGCAGCGTCCAAACCTACAATACCTGCAATATTCTCTGTGCCTGCACGTTTGTTTCTTTCCTGAGCACCGCCTTCAATAAGGTTGTTAATAAGAATACCCTTGCGTATATAAAGAAGTCCACAGCCCTTAGGTCCGTGAATTTTGTGAGCAGTCATAGAAAGCAGGTCGATGTTTTCCTCAACTACGTTGATTTTAACATATCCGGCAGCTTGAACAGCGTCTGTATGGAATAAAACCTTGTGTGCTCTGCATATTTTTCCGATTTCTGCAATAGGCTGAATTGTACCGATTTCGTTGTTTGCATACATAACAGATACAATAGCGGTATCTTCTCTGATAGCCTTTTCAACGTCCTCAGGCTTAACAATACCGTCCTCGTAAACATCAAGATAAGTAACCTCAAAGCCTTGCTTTTCAAGAGCCTTACAGGTGTGCAGAATTGCGTGATGTTCAAACTTAGTGGTAATAATGTGTTTCTTACCCTTGCTTTTAAGTCTTTCGCAAACTCCCTTTAAAGCCCAGTTGTCAGACTCGCTTCCTCCGGAAGTAAAGTAAATTTCATTAGGATTTGAAGCACCTAAATTTTTAGCTATATTAGCTCTTGCTGTTTCAACTGCATTCTTCGCTTCCTGTCCAATGCCGTAAAGGCTGGAGGGATTGCCGTAAACCTCAGTAAGGTATGGCATCATTTTCTCAAGAACAACAGGTGACAGCTTAGTAGTAGCAGCGTTATCTGCATAAATCTCTCTCATAAAATCACCTTTCAGTCTTACATATATTTTTGTGCGGCAGCTACTGCAAGCCGGTCGCATCTTTCGTTTTCAGGATGTCCGGCATGACCTTTAACCCATACAACGTCAATTTGGTGAATATCATAAAGCTTCAGAAGCTTGTCCCAAAGCTCAGGATTCAAAGCAGGTTCCTTTTTGTTTCTCATCCAGTTGTTAGCCTTCCATTTCTTAGCCCAACCCAAAGTTAAGGCGTTGCATATGTATTGGCTGTCGCTGTAAAGAGTAACCTTGCAAGGCTCTTTTAAAAGCTCCAATGCTTTAATTACGGCAGTAAGCTCCATACGATTGTTAGTAGTATTAGCTTCTCCGCCGGAGATTTCCTTTTCGGTTTGTTTGTAACGGAGAATTGCTCCCCATCCTCCCGGACCGGGATTGCCCTTGCAAGCACCGTCAGTAAAAATCTCAACCTGTTTCACCCTGTACCTCCTAATTGACATTAATACCTATTATAATACTATGGTTAGTCAAATGCAACCGATTTTCCAAAATTTTTAAATTATTTCCAAAGAACTCCTGCTGTCGGTTTATTTTTATATAATCTGCCAATAATATTGTTATTAATTATTTCCTGTTTATTCCTCAAATACTTGACATTGATGTTTAAAATAAGTTACAATATAATGAATAAAAATTTATAGTAGGGCACTAGTGCCTGAATAAATAATCTGCAAAACTCAGCGGAACGGTTGGTTGAGTTTTAAATACATATTTTTTATAACGGAGGTAAATTTGTGACAGCAGAAAATAAAAACTACAAAAGGCGATACAGCGCAAAACCAAATACACAGAAAAATTCTGCTAAAGGTTCAACACAACACAAGAAATATTACAAAAACAAAAGCAGAACTCCTGCTAAAAACCGCCCTATGGATAAACCTTCAATTAAGGTTGCTTTCTTAGGAGGTCTTAACGAAATCGGTAAGAACATTACCCTCTTTGAGTGTGAGGGAGATATTGTTATACTTGATTGCGGTATGGCATTTCCGGACGGCGATATGCTGGGTGTCGATTTGGTAATACCTGATTTTTCCTATATTGAGCAGAATATAGACAAGGTAAGAGGCGTAGTAATCACACACGGTCACGAAGACCACATAGGAGGTATTCCATACCTACTGTCAAAATTCAATATTCCTATTTACGGCACACCGCTGACAATAGGACTTTTAGGCAATAAGCTTAAGGAACATAACCTGTATAATTCTGCAAAGCTCAATGTAGTAAATGCAGGGGGAAAGATAAAGCTTGGCTGTATGGAAGCTGAGTTTATTCATGTAAATCACTCAATTCCCGATTCAGTATCAATTGCTCTCCATACTCCTGCCGGTACAGTTATTCATTCAGGGGACTTTAAAATCGACTGCACACCTTTCGTAGGCGATATGATTGACCTGCCCACCTTTGCAAGGCTTGGACAGGAAGGTGTACTTGCATTTTTATGTGAAAGTACAAATGCGGAAAGAGCAGGATATACTGCAACAGAGCTTACAGTTTCTCAAAGTCTTGACAGC
>CAMFZJ010000115.1 GCA_946004305.1 uncultured Clostridia bacterium
CGATTCCTCTACGTCTCGTGGGCTCGGAGATGTGTATAAGAGACAGTAACAAAAGTAATCCAATAAGTAGGGTTATATTACTTATTGTTTTTACTGTTTTTATTTATAATCTAATCTTATCGTAACCGTCAAATAAAACACACCCTAATAAAGGAACAGCCCACCTGAAGAAATTCAAGCGGGCTGTTTGTGTTTATAAGACATTTTCAGTTTTAGGTAGGTATTCTGTCGGTGCACAGCCTTTTTGCAATTTTTTAAATATTTGTTCAAGATGAACTATGGGGTTGAGGTTATTTGCCTTGGCTGTTTCTAGGACAGAATAAATTATCGCTGACGAATCTGCTCCGTCAGGGGTGTTGACGAAGGTATCTCCTCCGCTGCAAATGAAGTTGTTGGTATAAATGAAAGCACCATACAAAGGGTAAGAATTAAGTTATAATTCGTATTTTATTTTAGTTCCCTCCTATGGGGTTATATTAGGGTTGTATTTTATTATAAATAGCTCAAGGGTTTCTTTCAGCACTTCTATCTGGGATTTCAGATAGAACTCATCCTCAAAGAGTGCGTAGTGAACGCAGGCTCTGATGAGAATAAAGATAAAGCCTGTCAGTTTTTGATAAGAAATCCCCAGCTTTGGCTCTAAGCTCTTTGCATATTCGGTATAACGCTTATCTACACCTTTAAAGAATTTCTGACCGTATTCTCTGTATTTGGGGTGGGTATAGACCTGATACATCAAGCGGTATTTCTTGCCGTGCTTTTCTGCTGTCCAGTAGGGTATCTCATCTATAAATTTCCACAAGCTCTTAACATCTGTGGGAGCTTTCGCCATAAAATCATCTTCTACCTTGCTTATACAGTATTCGGTGGATTGAATGATGAGGTCGTCCAAATCCTTGAAGTATGTATAAATCATAGATGTGTTATATCCGCAATGCCTAGCCAAGGTACGAACACCTGTGCCGTGAAGTCCTAAATCAGCAAAGCCGTTAAAGCACTTTTCCATAAGAGCAACCTTTTTTTCGTTCCATTGCTCTTCTGTATAATTCGCCATATAATCTTCTCCTTTCAAGGTTATTGTATGCCGGTCTCTGTGCTTGAAGTGGAGCCGGTATCAAGACCTGTGAAAAGGTAGTAGTAATTAACTACAGCATCTGCACCGTAAGGAATTATGCCTTCAGCATTATCAGGTAATTTAGTCTCGTCAATAGCATAGTCTAAAATACCGATAGCATCAGCTTTATATTCAGAGCCTACACGACCTGTAATTGTTTTGGAAGGAGCAAGCTGTATGCCATCTTCATATGTGCAATAGTTAATAACTACTCTGCCCTCTGCTATCGAATAGCCTGCTAAATATTTTGAAAGCATAGTGCAGTCTGATATATTTTTATTATTGTCATAGTTCAGGTCAAGACATTTAATCTTATTCTGGGAAAGACTGAGTGTGCCTACTAAATACTTCTGGATTGTAGTAACGTCCCTAACATTGATTTTACCGTCACCGTTGAAGTCTGCATTGTCAATTGATTGGGGAACATAATCCTTGAAGTAATATGTTACTTCGGCAGGAGTTTCACTAAATATTCCTTTAACGTCACCTTTAACCTCAGATAATTCATATGGAATAACAGGGACAGCACAGAATGAAGTACAGTATCCTGTGCCGATTGAACCTTGAAGAACTACGGAATCAACCAGCTTTTTATTGTTTTTCTCGTGAACATAGTTTACAACAACCTTACCCATATCAGAGTGGATACCGGTTGCTTCATAGCTTTCTTTATCAACAGCAATTACTGCGGAATATGCAGGAACTTTAAAAGTAGATCCTGTAACTTCTCCAAGCTTGTCAAGACCTGCCGACTCGTTATTTGCTATTACAACCCAATCCTTTACAGATGTGTCTTCAAGGGTTACATCTGCGGTTGTACCGGCACTGTTGAAGATTACAGCGAGCTTGCTCCATTCGCCTTCGGTATTGTTTTTGATTGTATAAGCAATCTGATTTGGATTTTTGTTTTGGGAATCATTGAATATAAAAGCATTCTGATATGACTTATCCATACAATTCAGAGGACTGAATTTTGACTTAATCTGCATCATACCCTTGTAGTATGAAACAACGTCACCATAATCTACTAAGTTCTGCCAATTAATCATATTAACTGTTGCAGCTGACTTGTAGCTGTTTGTGTCGCCGTCCTTGCTGCGACACATTTCCTCTCCTGCCTGCATAAATGAGATGCCCTGTGAAGCGTAAAGAATTGCACCTGCCAGCTTGTTCATCTTAACTGCTGTTACATTATAATTACCGTAAGAAGCAAGGGATGTTGAACCGAGAATCTGGTCATATAGCGTAGCGTTATCGTGACAAGACGAGTAGGTTACACATTGTGAAGGTGCGTTTGCGCGCCAGTTGAAATCGATAGTAGAATTAGCTCTTACGCCGTATTTGACGTTCAGAGCTTTGGTTTTATCACCCTGAACAAAGCCCTTATTGTAAATATCCGCAGAGTTGCCCTTGATACCGTCACAGATTGAATCGTTAAAGAAAGCAATTCTGTCGTTGAGCTTTGACGCATTAGACTGTGTGGCAAGATATAGCTTTTCGCCTGTGCAAGTTGTATCAGGATATGTGCAGGTACCGCCTGTCCAACCTTCGCCCCACATTGTGAGTTTTGGGTCAACTTTGTCTAACTCTGCACGAATCATATTCATTGTTTCAACATCCATAACACCCATAAGGTCAAAACGGAAGCCGTCAATATGGTATTCATTTACCCAATAGAGGCAAGACTGAATGACATAGTTTCTGAACATAAGACGCTCTGTTGCTGTTTCATTACCGCAACCGGAGCCGTCTGAATATGTACCGTCTGCTTTCATTCTATAATAGTAGTTGGGTACTGTAGCCTGGAAGCAGGAATTAGTATTGTATGTGTGGTTATAAACAACGTCCATTACTACGGAAATGCCGGCATCATGTAAAGCCTTAATCATTTCCTTACACTCTTTAATTCTAACATTACCATCATATGGGTTTGTAGAATATGAGCCTTCGGGAACGTTATAGTTTACAGGGTCATAACCCCAGTTAAACTTTGAATCGGAACCTGTTTCATCAACAGAACCAAAATCATAGAACGGGTTAATCTGTACTGTTGTAATGCCTAATTCCTTAAGGTAATCAATACAGGTTGAAACCTCGCCTTCGCCGTTGAGTGTTGTACCTGTTTCTGTAAAACCGAGATACTTACCGCGGTTTGCTTCAGAAACACCGGAATTTTTGTCATATGAGAAGTCCTTGATATGTATTTCCCAAACTGAAGATTCTGTGGATTTATCAAGAACAACGTGCTTGTCCTGATCCCAGCCTTCAGGATCTGTTGAGTCAAGGTCACAAACCATTGAACGCTTACCGTTTACACCTGTTGCTACAGAATAAATATCCTGTGTTTCCTTAACAGATGGTTTACTACCAGTTCCGTATGTGATTGAATATGTATAGTAAGTATTCTTATAGTCGCCTTCAACAGTAGTAGACCATACGCCGTTAGTTTCGTCAAATTCTAATTCGTATGAACCTAACTTATCGGCACCTTCCTCGTTATCGCTACCGGTAACATAAAGATTTACTTCTACTTTAGTAGCTGTTGGAGCCCATACTTTGAAAGTTGTGGACTCCGGTGTGTATGTTGCACCAAGGTCATTTCCATTATAACCATACTTGTCGTCAAGCTCCTGAGAAGCTGCTGAATAAGCAGTTGTAGCAGAAGTTGATGATTTGTCAGTTGTAGCTGCAAAGCCTGAAACAAGGCTTATTGAAGCAAACATACAAAATGTAAGAACAATGGCCATTAGTTTTTTTGTTATTTTCATAGCAATTTTTCCTTTCACTTAAAACGTTCGTAATATATAAACTATAACACATATTTGATTGAATAGCAATATGTTTCTAATTTCAGATTACAATAGACACAAAAAAGTTGAACTTTACTGTAATACTAATACTTATATAAAACAAGCACTGCGGTTTAATGCAGTGCTTGCTTTGTATAGTTGTGCTTAAACAATGGGCAGTTCGTTATCGTCAGGGATAATACTGCTTGTGGTAATAACGTCCTCTGTTTCAAATTCCACTATTTCCATTTCAGGTGTAATGTATTTTTCTTTCACGGTAAGTCCTCCTTTTTAAGCTGTTATATATGCAAGTGTATTTCGGTTGTAGAAATAAAGCGCCTTTACAAGATTTTTCAGGTTATCGTCTGTTGAATCACTTTCCATAAATTTGCTAAACTTTTTCAAGAGAGTAATGCAAAAACGATATCAAAAAATCTCTGCGTTGTTAAGCTGAATTTGCCAATTTTGAGTTCGCCTGTCATTCTCACCAAAGGAAGAGGATGCGTTATCAAGTGCCTGTTTCAGCAGGTCAATTTTGCTTTTCTGCTCGTCAATTTCCTTGTTAGGAACCTGATTTCGTGCGGTGAGTGCATCTACCGATTTATCGTTATTATCAAACTGC
>CAMFZJ010000116.1 GCA_946004305.1 uncultured Clostridia bacterium
AAAGAACAAAATTCGTTTCATATTGTGTTTATTCCGCAGTAATCAGCTGTGTTGTATATCCGATTGAAGCCCACTGGATTTGGGGCGGTGGCTGGTTAGCTCAGTTAGGATTTATTGATTTCGCCGGTTCTACTGCTATACATATGGTTGGTGGTTGTGCTGCTCTTATCGGCGCAATTATCCTTGGACCTCGTATTGGTAAGTACGGCAAAGACGGTAAGGTAAACGCTATCCCCGGTCACTCACTTACACTTGGTGCTTTAGGTGTATTTATCCTATGGTTTGGCTGGTACGGATTTAACGGTGCCGCTGCTTCCAACACAGATTATTTAGGACAGATTTTCTTAACAACAACAATTTCTCCGTCTGTTGCAACCTGTGCTACTATGTTGTTCACTTGGTTTAAGAACGGTAAGCCGGACGTTTCAATGTCACTTAACGGTTCTCTTGCAGGTCTTGTTGCTATTACAGCTCCTTGTGCTGATGTTGACGCTTTAGGCTCCGCTATCATCGGCTTGGTTGCAGGTATTATTGTAGTAATTGCAGTTGAATTTATTGATATTAAGCTAAAGATAGATGACCCTGTTGGTGCTGTTGCAGTTCACTTTGTAAACGGTATGTGGGGTACAATCGCAGTAGGTTTGTTTGCTACAGGTAACGGCCAGGACGGCATTACAGGTTTATTCTATGGCGGTGGATTCCAGCAGTTAGGTATCCAGCTTCTTGGTATGTTTGCTGTAATTGCATGGACTGTTGTTACAATGGTTATTTTCTTCCAGATTATCAAGCACACAATCGGTATTCGTGCTTCAAAGGAAGAAGAAATGCAGGGTCTGGATATTACAGAGCATGGTCTTATCAGCTCTTACGCAGACTTTATGCCGGCTGTTATTTCTAACGCTTCTCTTGACGCTAAGATCGAGGCTAGCGTTGACGGTGATGTTCCTGTTACACAGGCAGTTCCTGTTCAGCTTGCAGGCAAATTCTCTGCTGCTTCTGACGGACTTAAGATTACTAAGATTGATATTCTGCTTAAGCAGTCCAGACTTGAGGCTCTCAAGGAAGAAATGGATAAGCTTGGTATTACAGGTATGACAGTATCTCAGGTTCTTGGTTGCGGCGCACAGAAGGGTAAAGCCGAATACTATCGTGGCGTTGCTCTTGAAAGTAACCTGCTTCCTAAGATGAAGGTTGAGATTGTTGTATGTAAGGTTCCTGTTCAGGATGTTGTTGATGCAGCTATCAGAGCTCTTTACACAGGACATATCGGTGACGGTAAAATCTTTATCTATGATGTTGAAGATGTAGTAAAGGTTCGTACAGGTGAAACCGGTTATGACGCTATGCAGGATGTTGAATAAGAATAATTTTTAATAATTTATTAGCCATCCATTTTTTATTAGCACTCCTTGCCCTTTGTGGTAAGGGGTGCAACTTTTTGAAAAATAAATAACATATTCATAGTTTGTACATAATATGGTACTGAGGGGCAAGCCTCTCAGAATCGGAAAGTAATAGGATTAATAAAACCGAAATATAAATTACCTCCTATATTATTGTGAAGCAACCTGCAATCTAACCAAAAAATAAGGGGACCGGCAAAAGTCGGTCCCTTAATATGTTTATTGCTGTTTTTTTATTTGTTTTACTGCTTGCTCTGAATATACTCGTCAATTGCAGAAGCTGCTGTTTTACCGGCACCCATTGCAAGTATTACTGTTGCCGCACCTGTTACAGCGTCACCGCCTGCATACACGCCCTCTCGGGAGGTGAGACCCTTTTCGTCAGTAATAATTCCGCCCCATTTCTGAGTTTCAAGTCCCTTTGTTGTAGATTTGATAAGTGGGTTTGGAGAAGTACCGATTGAAATTACAACTGTGTCAACATCAATAACAAACTCGCTGTCTTTAACTTCAACAGGACGACGGCGTCCGCTTTCGTCAGGCTCGCCCAGTTCCATTTTGATGCACTTCATACCGGCTACATTTCCGTTTTCATCAGGTAAAATTTCAACAGGATTGTTAAGCAGCTTAAAGATGATTCCCTCTTCCTTAGCGTGCTCAACTTCTTCACGTCTTGCCGGCAATTCCTCTTCGCTTCGGCGATATACTATATATACATTCTCAGCACCTAAACGCTTTGCACAGCGGGCTGCGTCCATGGCAACATTACCGCCGCCTACAATGGCAACATTCTTGGACTTAGCAATCGGTGTTGAAGAATCTTCCCTATAAGCTTTCATCAGGTTTGTTCTTGTCAGGTATTCATTAGCAGAGAATACACCGTTAAGGTTTTCACCAGGGATTTTCATAAATCTTGGGAGACCTGCCCCTGAACCGATAAATACAGCTTCAAAGCCCATATCATCCATAAGCTCATCAATTGAAAGGACTCTGCCAATAATCATATTTGTTTCAACCTTAACGCCTAAAGCCTTAAGAGTGTCAACTTCTTTTTGTACAATTGACTTTGGAAGTCTGAATTCAGGAATACCATATACCAGTACTCCGCCTGCAAGGTGGAGAGCTTCAAATACAGTAACCTCATAGCCTTTCTTTGCAAGGTCGCCTGCACAGGTAAGACCTGCAGGACCTGAACCTACAACAGCAACCTTGTGGCCGTTTGACTCAGGCTTCTTAACTTCAATATTTTCCTGAGCATTGTGCCAGTCGGCAACGAAACGCTCAAGTCTGCCTATACCTACAGGCTCGGTTTTAATACCTCTTACACACTTGCTTTCGCACTGTGTTTCCTGAGGACATACACGTCCGCATACTGCAGGAAGTGAGCTTGACTCATTGATAATATCATAAGCAGCAGAAAAATTACCCTCAGCAACCTGCTTGATAAAGTCAGGTATAGCAATGTTTACAGGACAACCGCCAACACAAGGCTTGTTTTTACATTGTAAGCAACGCTGTGCTTCGTCAATTGCAACCTCTTTAGTGTATCCTGTTGCAACTTCTAAAAAGTTTTTATTTCTCACATCCGGTGCCTGAGAAGGCATTGGATTCTTTTTTGGGGACATATTTGGCATAATTATTCAACCTCCTTCTTAAAGAGATTACAAGTATCTTCGTGGGCCTTACGCTCAAAGTTCTTGTAATATGCTCCACGCTTCATAGCTTCGTCAAAATCCACCTTGAAGCCGTCGAAATCAGGGCCGTCAACACAGGCAAATTTTGTTTCTCCGTCAACTGTAAGCCTGCATCCGCCGCACATTCCTGTGCCGTCAATCATAATAGGATTCATTGAAACTGTTGTCGGTATGTTAAATGGCTTTGTAGTAGCAACAACAAACTTCATCATAATAAGAGGGCCGATAGTGATAACCATATCGTAGTTCTCGCCATTCTCAATAAGCTCCTTTAAAGGTGCTGTTACAACACCTTTTTCGCCGTAAGAGCCGTCATCTGTCATAAGAATCATTTTGTCCGAACAAGCTTTGAAATCATCCTCAAGAATAACAAGGTCCTTGTTTCTGAAACCTACAATAGAGTGAACCTCAGTACCCTGATTATGTAAAGCCTGAGCAACCGGTAATGCAATAGCACAACCAACTCCGCCTCCCACAACAGCAACCTTTTTAAGTCCCTCAATATGAGTAGGAACACCTAAGGGACCTACAAAATCCTGAATATACTCTCCTTCTTCCTTGTGGTTAAGAAGCTCTGTAGAAGCTCCCACAACCTGGAAAATAATTTTAACAGTACCGCTTTCTTTGTTGCAACCTGCAACAGTCAGCGGAATACGCTCACCGCTTTCGTTAACTCTAAGGATAATGAACTGACCGGCTTTTGCCTTGTTAGCAATATGGGGTGCTTCAATTTCCATTTGAGTAACGGTAGGGTTAAGTACTTTTTTAGAATAAATCTTGTACATATTACCTCTTCCTTTCTTAGGGATACCCTTTGATTATTAAACAATAGTAATTTTATCACAATAGTATAGAAATTTCAATGTTAATATACAAGAAATTTATACAGTAAACATTACATATTATGGAAAAAATTATGTAGGAATTTTTGTGTAATAATCTAATATACGGTAATAATATTAAAAAAGTAATAGGAGCAGAATTATGAAAAAGATTGTTTTAGTCGGAACCGGTATGGTAGGAATGAGCTTTGCCTATGCAGCTCTTAATCAAAATCTTTGTGATGAGCTTGTATTATGCGATATAAATAAAAAGCGGGCAAAAGGGGAGGCACAGGATTTAAACCATGGACTTGCTTTTTCAAAGACAAGTATGAAAATATATGCAGGTGAATATGAGGATTGTGCCGATGCAGATATTGTTTTGATATGTGCAGGCGTAAATCAAAAGCCCGGTGAAACACGGCTTCAGCTTCTGCAAAAGAATCTTGAGGTTTTTAAAACTATTGTGAATCCTGTTGTTTCAAGTGGCTTTAACGGGATTTTCTTAGTTGCAACAAATCCTGTTGATATTATGACAAGGATTACACAAAAGCTTTCA
>CAMFZJ010000117.1 GCA_946004305.1 uncultured Clostridia bacterium
CCTTTGGGGCGGAAGCTGCAAGAACAGTAAACAGTGCACTTAATAATATCCAGAACAATGCAAATACAACCGTGTTTCTTCTGCTGTTATATATTGCAAAGCTTTTGGACTTATCAAATATTGCAATAGCAGCTCCGGCTGAGTAGAAAAACAATGCCTGAGAATTAATAATAAAGCTTAAATCCAGTAACCATAAAATGCAGAAAGGAATGAGTATAATGCCCTTGGTGTATTTAATCAGTAAATATATCAAAGGTGATATTACTGTAAAGATAATCAGTTGCTGCAAATACCAAAGCTGAAAAGCAGGTGGATTTACAAAGCAATACAAAAAATCAACAGTCTGAGTAACAGGATGTTCTGTAACAATATCAAGCTTTGCAGTAACATTAAAGAAAGTAAGTATCAGTATTGCAATAGCTGAAATAAATGCCCACAACAGATAGGGAGTAAGCAAACTGTAGCTTCTCTTTGCTATCTTACTTTTATATCCTTTGATGCTGTTTTCGTACTTAAAGAAAAACAGAAATCCTGAAATCATAAAGAACATAGGAACAGCAAATCTGCAAAGTCCGTTACTTACAAAATATTCAAACATTGCAGATAATTTGAAGCCTTCGGAAATCCTCGTTCTAGGCGTCAAAAATCTGTCAGCAAAGTTATATGAGTGTAGAAAAACCACACCAATCATTGCAAAAAGAGAGATAAATTTAATTTTTCTGCTTAAATATTTACTCATTTTTTCCCTCTTGTTCATTCATACTAAAGCATAAGGTCATCATCTTATCGCTAAGATGTACATTTTCCACAATTGTGTCAGGGTAATCCCCCTGAATAAAATAGTGTGTAAAATTCCAGAAGCATTTTACTCCGCAGTCATATAGCCTTTTAACAGCGTCAGGAGCTGCACTGCGGGGAATACATAAAAAAGCAACGTCAATTTTGTTTTCCTTGCAAAAGCTTTCAAGGTGGCTGTCATTTTGAACAATAACATCCCCGATGTATTTTCCGGCAAGTCTTTCGTTGCTGTCAAAAATCCCCACAAGCTTAAATCCCAGTTTTTCAAATTTCATATGGGTAGCTATGGCATTTCCTAAATTTCCTGCACCCAGCAGCACAGCCTTGTAGTTATTGTTAAGACCAAGAATGTTTTTTATTTCATTTTTAAGTGTCGAAACAGGATAGCCGTAGCCCTGATGTCCGAAACCGCCAAAGCAGTTAAGGTCCTGCCTTACCTGGCTGGCAGTAACTCTCATAATTTCTGCAAGCTTATTAGAGCTTATTCGTTCAACATTCTGTTCCTCAAGTTCATTTAAAAATCGGTAGTAACGAGGAAGTCTTTTGATAACTGATTTGGATATATTCTGCCTATTCATAAAATACTCCTGATTAATTCACAATTTAGATTACAGCATTTTCTTTAAGGTTTCGTTTACAGCCTCTAAGAACTCTGTAGTATTTACCTTTTTCTTATTATCTAAAGTAGAAATCAGGTAAAGGTCACCTGTCATAACACCGCCTTCAATAGTGTCGATAATAGCCTTTTCAAGCTTGTCGGCAAAGCTCATAAGCTCAGGAAGCTCATCAAGCTCTCCACGTTTTCTCAATGCACCTGTCCAAGCAAATAGTGTTGCAACTGAGTTTGTAGAAGTTTCCTCTCCCTTTAGATACTTGTAGTAATGACGCTGAACTGTGCCGTGAGCTGCTTCATACTCATATACGCCGTCAGGTGATACAAGAACAGATGTCATCATAGCTAGTGAGCCGTAAGCTGTAGCAATCATATCACTCATAACGTCACCGTCATAGTTTTTACAAGCCCAGATGTAACCTCCGTTTGAACGGATAACACGAGCAACAGCATCGTCAATAAGAGTATAGAAATATTCAATTCCGGCTTTTTCAAACTTTTCTTTGTATTCATTTTCAAAGATTTCAGCAAAAATATCCTTGAATCTGTGGTCATACTTCTTGCTGATAGTATCTTTTGATGAGAACCATACATCCTGCTTCGTGTCTAAAGCATAGTTAAAGCAAGCTCTTGCAAAAGAGCCGATACTCTTGTCAATATTATGTAGGCCCTGAATAATTCCGTCAGTTTCAAACTGATGGATAAGGCTTTTTTCAGTTGTGCCGTCAGCCTTTGTAACCAAAAGCTCAGCCTTGGAACCACCCTCAACACGCATTTCTGTGTTCTTGTAAACATCACCGTAAGCGTGTCTTGCAATAGTAATAGGCTTAGTCCAAGTAGGAATGTAAGGTGTTACGCCCTTAACAAGAATAGGTGCACGGAAAACCGTACCGTCAAGAATAGCACGGATAGTACCGTTAGGTGACTTCCACATTTCGGAAAGATTGTACTCAGGCATTCTTGCAGCATTTGGAGTGATAGTAGCACACTTTACAGCTACACCGTATTTCTTGGTAGCCTCAGCGCTGTCAAAAGTAACCTGATCTTTAGTCTTTTCACGATTTTCAAGACCTAAGTCATAGTACTCGCTTTTTAAATCTATATATGGAGTGATAAGAATGTCCTTAATCTGCTGCCATATAACTCTTGTCATCTCGTCCCCGTCCATCTCAACCAGAGGGGTTTTCATCTGAATTTTACTCATTAGCTGTTCTCCTTTGTGTAGTCAAGCAAACCGCCGGCAATAATAATTGCTCTTGTTCTGTCTGTAAGCTCACAAACAGCAGTAATTGTTTCGCCGTTAGTTTTGTTTACTACTGTAATATTTTTTCCATCCATAATTTCTGCTTTAACATTCGGAAGCTCCAGCTGATCTCCAAGCTTAATCTTATCGTAGTCCGCAGGGTTGCTGAATGTAAGAGGAAGAATACCTGCATTAATAAGGTTAGAACGGTGAATTCTTGCAAAGCTCTTAACAAGCACAGCCTTAACCCCAAGATAAAGAGGAGCAAGAGCAGCGTGTTCACGGGAAGAACCCTGACCGTAGTTTTCTCCGCCTACAACAATGCTTGAACCTAAGGTCTTAGCACGAGTAGGGAAGTCCTTGTCACATACAGTAAAGCAATGCTCAGAGATTTTCGGAATATTGGAACGAAGTGGTAAAATTTTAGCACCTGCAGGCATAATGTGGTCGGTAGTAATATTATCTCCAACCTTTAAGCTACAGTTTGCCTTAATTTCATCATTAAGAGGAGCAGTCTTTGGATAAGGCTTAATGTTTGGTCCTCTTAAGATTTCAATGCTGTCCATTTCATCAACAGAAGCCGGCTCAATTACCATATTGTCGTTAATCAAGAACTTCTCAGGCATTTCAATTTCAACATCAGCACCTAAAGTTGTAGGGTCTGTAAATACACCTGTCAGAGCAGATGCAGCAGCAGTTTCAGGTGATACAAGATAAATCTGTCCGTCAGCAGTACCGCTTCTGCCTTCAAAGTTTCTGTTAAATGTTCTAAGTGAAATACCCTTAGAGTTTGGTGACTGACCCATACCGATACAAGGTCCGCAAGCACTTTCAAGAATTCTTGCACCGGCGGCAATCATATCGCCTAAAGCACCGTTTAAAGCTAACATATTAAGAACCTGCTTACTGCCGGGAGCAATAGCAAGGCTTACACCGTCAGCAACAGTTTTGCCCTTTAGAATAGCCGCAACCTTCATCATATCTCTGTAAGATGAGTTTGTGCAGGAACCGATACAAACCTGATTGATTTCCTGACCTGCAAGCTCCTCAATAGTTTTAATGTTGTCAGGAGAGTGAGGGCAGGCAGCCAAAGGCTTAAGCTCGTCTAAGTTTATTTCAATAATTTCATCATATTCAGCGTCAGGGTCTGAAGATAACTCAACATAATCTTCTTCTCTGTCCTGAGCCTTAAGAAATTCTCTTGTAATTTCGTCAGACGGGAATATAGATGTAGTAGCGCCTAACTCAGCACCCATATTTGTAATGGTAGCACGTTCAGGAACGGAGAGAGTTTTTACTCCTTCGCCTGCATATTCAACAATCTTGCCCACACCGCCCTTAACGGACATAACCTTTAGTACTGCTAAAATAATATCCTTAGCTGAAACCCAAGGCTTTAGCTTACCTGTTAAGTTGACCTTAACCATTTTTGGCATAGTTATGTAATATGCGCCGCCGCCCATAGCAACAGCAACATCAAGTCCACCGGCACCGATAGCAAGCATACCGATACCGCCGCCTGTAGGTGTGTGGCTGTCAGAACCAATTAATGTTTTGCCCGGTTTACCGAATCTTTCAAGGTGAACCTGATGGCAAATACCGTTACCCGGTCTTGAAAAATAAATACCGTGTTTTTTACATACTGACTGAATAAATCTATGGTCGTCAGCATTTTCAAACCCTGTCTGTAAAGTGTTGTGGTCAATATAAGCCACGCTTTTTTCTGTCTTTACCCTGGGAACGCCGATAGCCTCAAACTCAAGATAAGCCATTGTACCTGTGGCGTCCTGTGTAAGAGTCTGGTCAATCTTAAGACCAA
>CAMFZJ010000118.1 GCA_946004305.1 uncultured Clostridia bacterium
CGTGGGCTCGGAGATGTGTATAAGAGACAGAAATTATTTTTAAACAGGGAGGAATATATGAAAAGGCTGGGATTATTTGGAATAATTATAACACTTTTTATGCTGGTATCCTGTAATCAACAGAAGCAGGTTCAGGTTACAGAGTGGACTCCTGCTCCAACAACAACGGCACAAAGGGAAACAGAAACAGAACAGGAAGTTAAGGCGGTTAAGGTTAAAGTTGAAACAGAGCCTGCTGATAAGAAAAGGAAAAAGGAAAAAGAAACAAAGGCTACTGAGCCTCCCACTCAGGGAGTTGTAAAGCCCGGCAGACATATTCAGGTTACAACGGTAAAGGGAAGTTTAAGCCCAAAGGACTTTTACTTTACTTACGGCTCCCAAACAGTAAAGCTAAACGATAAAATTGAGGATATATACGAGAAATTGGGTGAGGAAGAATCTGTAAAAACCCTCAGTAAAAAAAGAAAAGAATACACATATTCTGACTTTGTTTTAACTACTTACACAGATGAAAAATCCGTAGAAAGACTGGAAGAAGTTGTTGTTATGGAGGAAAGCTGGGCAACAGCAAAGGGAGCAACCGTAGGCTATTACGGAACAGCCCTCAGAAGAATTTACGGCGACCCTGCCGGTAATGAAAAGGGAGTTATTACCTACACCTCAGGAAAAAGCAATCTGATTTTTACAGTAGAGGATAATCTGGTAACCGGAATTTCTCTGAAATATATTCCTTGATTTATCCAAAAAACTATTGAAAATTAATAGAAAATGTGTTATTATATCATACGGACTGCAAAACAGACTGTAGTCGCTGGTATAGCTCAGAAGGTAGAGCGCATCCTTGGTAAGGATGAGGTCACCGGTTCAAATCCGGTTATCAGCTCCAAAAAAGACAGTATCTCAAAGGAGGTGCTGTTTTTTACTTTATAGGAAATTCCTCGAAAACGGTCGGGCAAAAAAGGTTTGGAAATATCAACCTTTCTTCTCGAAATGGGTGTCGAGGCACTCGACTTTTTTACATTATAGTGAGTTTTGGAAAGGTAAATAAAACTCTAAATCAATGTAAAAACTAAGATTCAGAAAGATAATTCTTTACTTTTCTTGTAATGCAGGGTTGCCTGAGGATATAGTTTCTGAGGGTGTATTGTGTCTTGAAAAAGAACATATATTAATATATAATGTAAAAAGATAATTTTTGACATAAAGTTTTACGGGGTGGAGGAAGCTAAATGTCTTTGACATATGGAATAATCAGTATGGTATCTCTGATATTAATCGGTGTATGCTTTGCTGTTGATAGAAAGAGAGATATTCTTTTACTTTTAATGTTTATCTCTGTTTTTGTGTGCAATCTCGGTCACTTTTTAGTGTCTATAGCACCGAATATTGATTTTGCACTAAACGCAAACAGGTTGGCTTATCTTGGACAGGTGTTTCTGCCCTTTTTTCTTTTAATGATGATACTTAATCTATGTAATATTAAGTATAAGAAACGGCTGCCCATTTGTTTGTCCGTAGCAAGCTTTGCTATGTTGATTGTTGCCGGAAGTCCGGGTATTCTGCAATGGTATTATAAAAGTGCTTCTCTTGTGATTACAGGTGGTGTATCACAAATTATAAGAGAATACGGACCTTTGCATATTGTGTATTACATATATTTGTTTGGTTATTTTTTGTCAACTTTGTGTGTTGTCATATTTGCAATATACAAAAAGAAGGTCGTTTCCAAGCTGCACGTTACATTTTTGCTGTCAGCAATACTTTGTAATACGGTAATATGGATTGTTGAACAATTTTTGCCTCGGGGCTTTGAGTTTTTAACAGCGTCCTACATAATGACGGAGCTATTTATTCTGCTTTTGTACGGAATATTACAGGAATACAGCCTGATAAATCAAAAAGAAATTACTTTAAAATCGAATACTTCTCAAAATAAGGGAGATAACACATCCGAAAAAATCAGCTTTGGAGAAATTAACGGCAGGGAGCTTTTCTCAACTGCAGAAATAGATAAGATATTTTCTAATTGTGACGCACTTTCAGAATTGACCAACAGAGAAAGAGAAGTGGTAAAATGTATTCTGGAAAATAAACCTCGTAAGAAAATTGCTGAGGAGCTGTACGTTACAGAAAGTACAATCAAAAAATACACCTCGTCAGTTTATAAGAAGCTGACGGTTAATAATCGAATGGAGTTATTCGCAAAGCTGAAGAACTATATAGGTTAGTATTATAATTAGCCTTTTCATAGGGGGTAGCCTTAGGGCTACCCTATTATTTTTTTGAAAAAAGTAGCCCTAAGGCCCATTTTCTCAATTATGTTTTTATTATATAGTATTTGTAGTATATTTATAGTAATTATGGCTGATAGTCGTAATGAAGTTTTCCGGGTAATAACTCTGTAAGGAGTATTATAAATAATTAATTTTGAAAGGATAATAATTATGAAAAAATTAGTTTATTCACTTTTAGCAGTTATCATTGCAGCAACAATGATTTTTGCGGTAACAGGTTGCTCAGGCGGAGCAGACAATCCGGCAGGTGAAGTTAAGACAGCCGGTAACCTATCTGTTTTTGTTCCTGAAAAATGGACATTAGTTCCGGGAACAGCCGGCGGAATTGAAGACGACAATTCACTATTCTTAAAGGAAAGTGAAGACAGTACAGAATACCTTTGGGTTCAAATTCAAGACAAGGATGCAGTAAAAAGCAGTCTTGATTTGAACACTGAAAAAGACATTGAGCCAATTACACTTGATGGTGTTGAGTGGACAGGTAAAGTGAATATGATTACAGCTGAAAAGGACGGCACAGTATTCCTTGTTGCACAGTATGGCTATGATTTTAACGACAGCCTTGTTCAGTATATTCTAAAATCTGTTAAGAAGGCTTAATCACAGTACAAACCGTACAAAAAACTTGAGGGGTATATATAAAAAACGGCAGTTTGAATTTTATTCAGACTGCCGTTTTTTATATATAGATAACTATGTTATGAATAGTCATATGCACTATAATTATAATAAGAGTTGTCGTTTTACATCAAAAAGTAGTAAATTTTACTATTTAGTACGGTACAAAAATTTTATATTTGTGATATATGTAGAAAATATCATATTGCCTAAAAATCTATTAAAATCTATTGACGAAAAGTTTTAGTTGCTATACAATATTACTAAGTAGACAAAACTGGGAAAGAAGCTGTGATAAGGAGGGACGTCAGTGAAGGATATATACACAAAGCCTGTTATAGAAGTTGAAGAACTTGATAAAGTTGATGTGCTTATGGAATCTGCTGAAGGCCCTATTGTCGGACCCGGGGACACTAAGAAATATGTAAGACGTGAAAACAGTTACATTTCTTTCTTTGATATACAATAATATACGATTGTAAAGACAAGGCTGTGAAGAAGTTTAATCTTTCTTCACAGCCTTTTTAGTTGTTTGACTATATATGTATAAAAATAGAATATAATGAGATAATAAAACGTAGCATACTTCAAAGGGAGAAAAAATGAAACTAAAGCCAATTGTCGTATCATTGCTTGATACTGATTTGTATAAATTTAATATGAATCAGGTAATTTTCCATAAGCATACAGAGCTTTGCGGAGAATATTATTTTAAGTGCAGAAACGAGGAAGTTGTTTTTACTGAGGCAATGCTACAGGAAATCAACAGTCAGATTGATTATCTGTGTGCTTTGCGCTTTAAGGATTGTGAGCTTGAATATCTACGTTCAATACGTTTTATTAAAGATGACTACGTTGAATTTTTAAGGTTGTGGCACCCTATAAGAAAATATGTAAAGACAGAGTTGTCTGCTAGTGGCAAACTTTCAATAGTTGTGAAAGGGCCTTTGTTTTCAGCAATGCAGTTTGAAATATATCTTCTTGAAATTGTAAACGAAGTGTATTTCAGGTTTGCATATAACTATAATGAATTGAAAAAATCTGCCGAAGATAAACTGACTAAGAAAATCCTTGATTTTAATAAAGGAGTTTACACCTTTAGTTTTGCTGAATTTGGCTGTAGAAGAAGACTGTCAAGAGAATGGGAGGACGTGGTGGTTAAACGTCTTTCCAAGGAAACAAAAAACTTAGCGGGTACCTCAAACGTGTATCTTGCAAAAAAGTACAACCTTACTCCTATCGGTACATACGCTCACGAGTTTGTTCAGATGTATCAGGGGATTGATTCGATACCCTTGGCTTACACTAACTACTACGCTATGGGTGATTGGTACGATGAGTATGACGGTGATAACGGTACTGCGTTAACTGATACTATTACTACGGATTTGTTTCTTATGGACTTTAAACGCTCAATGGTAAACAACTACAGCGGTGTTCGTCACGACAGCGGAAATCCATATGAATGGGGAGAAAAAATCCTTGCCCATTATAAAAAGTATGGAGTTGACCCTAAGACAAAACAGCTTTTGTTCAGTGATGGAC
>CAMFZJ010000119.1 GCA_946004305.1 uncultured Clostridia bacterium
CAAAAGTTCTCTGAACCATTTTGATTTTTCCTGTGCAGAAACAGGATCATCCATCTTGGCAGCAGGAGTGCCTACTCTTGGTGAATAAATAAAAGTAAACAAAGAAGTAAATTCAACTTCTTTTATTAATGATATTGTTTCCTTAAAATCCTCGTAAGTTTCACCAGGAAAACCTACAATAATATCACTGGTTAAGGATACATTAGGGATTTTTTCTTTAGCATAATTAACAATTTCAAGATACTTTTTTCTATCATAATGTCTGTTCATCAACTTGAGTATTCTGTCAGAGCCGGACTGAAAAGGCAGATGCAAATGACTACTTATATGTTGCGATTCAGCTATTGTATCTATAAGTTCCTTTGTGCAATCTTTAGGGTGAGAAGTCATAAATCTAAGCCAATAGTCACCGTCAATACTGTCAATCTCTTTTAAAAGCTCGTAAAATGGAACACTGTTTTTAAGATTTTTGCCATAAGAGTTTACATTTTGTCCTAAAAGAGTAATATCCTTATATCCTGAGCTAATCATATCTCTGGCTTCATTTATAATAATCTCCTTTTCACGGCTTCTTTCCCTACCCCTAACATATGGTACAACGCAGTAAGTACAAAAGTTGTTACAACCATACATAATAGGCAGCCAACCTTTAATACTTCCGTCACGCTTAACAGGAATACCCTCGTGGATTAAAGAATCGTCATTACCTTGTGAATACACTCTTTTTCCTGTGCTTAAAGCTTCATAAAGGAGCTGAGGAAACTTATGTAACATATGAGTTCCGAATACCAATCCAACATAAGGAAAGCTTTTATACATTCTATCGGCAATATGTTTTTGTTCCATCATACATCCGCAAAGAGCAATAAGAGTTTGAGGATGCTTTCTCTTAAGGTTTTTCAATGCTCCTACATTGCCAAAAACCCTGTCCTCAGCGTGTTCTCTTACGGCACAGGTGTTGAAAAGTATGAAATCAGCATTATCAGGCTTGTCCGAAAACTCAAACCCTGCTAAAGACAACATACCTTTTATTCTTTCTCCGTCTGCAACATTCTGCTGACAGCCATAGGTATGTATATACGCAACGGGAGTATCTCCACGTTTGCGACTGTCCATTATTGTAGATATAAGATTTAGATATTCACTTTGTGTATCTTCAAAGTCTGTTAAAGTGGTATATTTTTCTTCCAAATACACTAACCTCATTCTTTATTATTATCCATAAAATTATAGCACAAAATCCATTACAGTACAATAGATTTTGTGCTTTTTTTAGATTATTTATCAATATCTGCGAAAGTGTTTGGAATATTTCCTACAATAACAGTCTGGGCTATTTCATAATCACTTTTATATACCTTTTCTTTTGTAAAACTCGGAGTCATAACTGTAATATTTGTTGTTACAACCATATAAATATGATGTACTGTCTGATTTAAACCGGCACTGTCAAATCTGCTTTCAATTTTGCATTTTGCCGAACCTGACAATCTAAAGTTTATTTCCACATCAGGTCCCCAGTTGTTTATCAAAGTCAATTGTGTATAAGCACCTAAAGGCAAAGTGAAATAATACATTTCATTTTTATCAAGATCATTTTGAATATTCAACAACACCTTGGACTTAAGATTGTTTATGTTCTCAGATACTGTGGTTATAGCCTTTACTTCATCATTATCTGAATATTTCACTTTTGCTAAATCAGAATAAGTATATTTTAGTTCATCTGTAGCATTCAATATCGCATTGTTTATCATTGTGTTTGATATTGACTTTGCTTGTTTAAGTACACATTTTTCCTCAAAAGGTTCAATCTGTGATTCAAAAATGTAAATTAAACCAATAATTAGAAAACCTGTTATTATCAAATATTTCTTTATTTTATTTAAAAACTTTTTGTCCGGCAAATTTTTACGCAAAAAAACACCCCTTGTATATCCTATACAGGGGGTGTATAAATTGATACAAATTAAGAAAGATTTACTGACAGCCTTCACAATCAGGATCACCGCATACGCAGCCATCCTCACCGAATAAGCTTGAAAAATCAAACTCTAAAGTATTGCCGCAATTAGGACAAGCGATCTCACCTTCAAGTAAAGTATCCTCATCAACAACAATTTCTGCGTCACATTCAGGACATTTTACTTCATAATCAGGATTTTCCTCATCTTCAAAAGGAATACAATCCTCATCACACATTTCACAATCGCCGTCACAATCATCACAGTAAAAGTCTTCTTCAACTGTTGCTAAATCCTCATCAATTTCATCAACCTGTTGGCTAAGTTCATCGTAAAGATCTTCAACATCTGTGACTGCAAATGCAACATCTTCCAGCATATTAAGCATTTCATTAATAACCTTTACTTCTGCTTTACTTTCATCTAAAGCAAGGCCATCGGCTAAACCTTTAATGTAAGCAATTCTTTCTTTTAAAGTCATAAATACTCCTTAAGCTCTACCTAGATATTCTCCGGTACGAGTATCAATCTGGATAACTTCTCCCTCATTAATAAAGAGAGGAACCTTAACCTCAGCGCCTGTTTCTACTGTAGCAGGCTTTGTAGCATTAGTTGCAGTATTGCCGGCAAATCCCGGATCAGTCTTTGTTACTTCAAGCTCAACGAAGTTTGGTGGCTCTACACCAAATACATTTCCTTTATAAGATAAAATCTTACAAACCATATTTTCCTTAACAAACTTAAAGTTATCACCTAATACTGAAGCGTTAATTGGAATCTGCTCCCAAGTTTCAGTATCCATAAAGTAATACAGCTCGCCATCGTTATAGCTGTATTCCATATCTTTTCTCTCAATAAATGCTGTTGGATATTTGTCGTTAGGGTTGAAAGTCTTTTCAACCACAGCACCGGTAATAACGTTTCTGATTTTTGTTCTTACGAAAGCAGCACCCTTACCCGGTTTTACATGCTGAAATTCAATAATAGAAACAACTTGACCATCCATCTCGAATGTTACACCGTTTCTGAAATCACCAGCTGAAATCATAATTGTTACCTCCTAAAATACATAATTATACAAATTATATCTTATTGCTTACATTATACATAAAACTTTAGTAAAATGCAAGTATTATACAATAATTAGTTCTTTTGAAAGCTTTGTGAAGTTTTTATAGCCTGTATCTGTAACAAGAACCATATCCTCAATTCTTACTCCGAACTGATTATCTATATATATTCCGGGTTCAACAGTTACAACCATACCGGAGGACAAAATTGTTTCGCTTTTAGGCGAAAGTGCAGGACTTTCGTGTATATCAAGTCCAACGCCATGACCTGTAGCGTGTCCAAAACAGTTTTTGTAACCGGCTTTGTCTATAATATCTCGAGAAGCTTTATCAACTGTTGACGCTTTTATTCCGGCTTTAACTGTATTAAGTCCGCAAAGCTGAGCATTCAGAACTGTATTATACACTGATTTTTGTTTTTCATCACAATATTTAACAGCAACAGTTCTTGTCATATCGCTGTGATAACCGTTATACAAAGCTCCGATATCCATTGTAAAGAAATCGCCGTTACAAATTAAATCTTCTCCCGGTACGCCGTGAGGCAAAGAAGTTTTTTTGCCCGTGATAGTAATCAAGTCAAAAGATATGCCCTCTGCCCCGGATTTTTTCATCAAATACTCCAGCTCTATAGCGATAGTTTTTTCCTTTTCCCCTGCTTTAACAAAATTAAGAACTTCTGTATAGGCCTTTTCGGTTATTTTCTGAGCTTCTTCTATAAAGTTAATTTCATCGTTAGATTTATACAGCCGTAAGTTTTCGATAGCTTTATCAAGCCTGCCATCGGTTATTAAGGAAATTCCGGATTCATTAAATAATCTAAGGTACTTTTGATATTGAGAGATTGTTACAACTTTTGATTCTAAACACAAATCTTTGATATTATGCTTAGTTAACAACTCAACAGCTGAAGCTATCATATCAGTTATCATCAAAACATTACTGTTTTTAACAATTTTAGAAGCTGCCTCATAATATCGAAAATCCACCATCAAATAGGATTCATCTGCTGTTATAAGTAGAGTACCCTCGCTTTTCTGAAAGCCTGTAAAATAATAGATGTTTTTTTCATTTCTTATAAGTAAGGCTAAATCTTTATTTGAAATATATTTTCTTAGCTTATTAATTCTATCAACAAAAACTGACAATTACAAAATTTCCTCCAATGCTTTAATAGCAAGATAGTAGCTATACTTACCAAAGCCTGCAATTTGTCCAACACATACAGGAGCGATTACGGAATTATGTCTAAACTCTTCCCTTGAATGGATATTTGACATATGAACTTCAATAA
>CAMFZJ010000120.1 GCA_946004305.1 uncultured Clostridia bacterium
TGGATACGTGTATTTTTCTTTTGTAAAAATACATGCTCTTTTCACGTATCTTTTTGGTGTGAAGTAATTTGTTTGGCGACAATTGGAGCTATGTGTTTTTGGCGTATGACTTCGGTTGTGCGCTTTTTTAATTTTACAAAGGAGGAATTCATTATGAAGAGAGTGAAAAAGACAGTAAGTTTGATTCTAACAGCAGTGATGCTTATAAGCATAATAATCACTGCCCCCACAAAAGCAAGTGCAGCATCATATGAATATGCAATGTATCCCGGTGACGTGTTACAAATGACACAAGGTGCATACGCAGAATACAATGCTTATTCGCATAACGGACAGACCGGATATGTTCAAAATGCATTTGATATGGTTGGAAACTCAGTATATAAGGCGCCATTTACCGGTACTATTGTAAAAATAGGTTCAAGCCTGAATGTTGTTGCAGTAGCCAGTGAGAACAAGGTGTATTGGGCAGACGGAACATTAGACTATTTAACAGTTTATTTTATGCATGATAATAATATCAGCGATATTACGGATGGAGCAAGAATTACTCAAGGTACCCCTTTTTATCACCCCGGTACTGCAGGTGGAGCAACAGGTTCACATTTGCATATATATGCAAGACGAGGCAGACTAACTGCCAAAAATATGTATGGCGGTAGCGGAGATGTCTATGTAAACAACGCTCTTTACATAAAGAATACAACAAGTGTAGTACAAACAGGCGGTTATTCATGGAGAACTGCACCTACCGGTCAAAATCCTATAGGTGGAATAGATGGAGTTTCGTCTCCGGCTCCCGGGAAAATTACGGTTATTGGTTGGGCATATGATCCTGATAACACCTCTGCTCAAATAGATGTGCATATATATGTTGGAGGTCCATCAGGAAGTGGCGAAAAGCATATTATCAAGGCTAATACATATCAAAAAAGTGTTGATGATACATATCATTGCGGTTTATATCATGGATTTTTTGCAACTTTAGATACTAAAAAAACCGGAAATCAACCTATATATGCTTATGGTATAAATATTGGCGGTGGCACTGATAATACACAACTATACGGTGTACCGAGAACAGTATATATAAATTCAGACACAGAAAAACCTAATGTTACAGATATAACCGTTTCTCAAATTACGTCAAATGGCTATAGAGTTTCTTGCAAGGTAAGTGATAATGTAGGGGTAACTACTGTAAAATTTCCGTCTTGGGAACAGCATATTGGTGATAGTGATGTAAAATGGCACGTAGGTACATTAAGCTCAGATAAAAGTATTGCAAGTTGCTATATTCCACTAAGTGAGCACAATAATGTAAAAGGTGATTACATAACACATATTTATCCATATGATGAATGTGGCAATTATTGTTCGGTAAGTGCAGGAAATATAACGATAACAGATGATCCAATACTTGTTGCCACTAACGAATACAACGACAGCACATACAAGGTATTTAACTCAGGAAAAACATGGGCAGAAGCAAAACAGTGGTGTGAAAAACAAGGCGGACACCTAGCCACTATATCTGATGAAAGTGAATGGAAAGCTGTAAAGGGAGCACTAGAGAAATTTAATGGTGTGCCTTGCTGGCTTGGAGCAGAAAGCACAAGCGGAACTTGGAAATGGGTAACAGGTGAAAACTTTAATTTCGCAAATTGGGGTGCCGGTCAGCCGGATTGTGGCAGTAATGCTGAATTTTACTTAGGTACTTTTGACAGTACCAAAAAGTGGTTGGATTGTTACTTATGGAACGACTATCCAAGTGACGGTTCTAGTAGAATTGGCGGTTTTGTTTGTGAATTTGAAAAGAAAGAAACACCTACAGAAACAGTTACGGAAAAACCAACCCAGCCTACAACCGTAAAGCCAACTGAGCCTATGGAAACCACACAGCCTACTACAGAAACAAAGGCCACAGAGCCGGCTGAAACCACAGCACCAACAACTGAAACCACAGAGCCGGCAACACAGGCAACTGAAGCAAAACCGTCAGAGGCTCCTACAGTTCCTGCTGAGAGTACTTTCTATGTTGTAGCAGGTAGTCCTGAGCTTTGTAACGGTGTTGAGTGGGATCCTGCGTCCCCTTTGAACCTGATGACATTAGGTGATGACGGTGTTTATCGAATTACATATTCAAATGTACCTGCCGGTACATATGAATTTAAAGTAACAACAAACGGCGCTTGGGACAATGGCGAATTTAACCTTGTAGGCAACGCTATGTACGGCGGTTCTAATGCTGAAATCACAGTTACCGAGGACAATTCTACAGTAGTAATTTCCTTCAAAGAATCTGATATGCATGCTAACGCTTACATCAACGGTGTATTAGTTGATGTAGGTACAACTAAACCTACAGAAGCTCCTGCTTCAACAAATCCCACTTCAAATAAGTGCAGTCACAGTTACAAAGAAATAACTACAAAGGCTCCAACATACTTTGCTGAGGGCAAAGGGATTGTAAAATGCGTAAAGTGTCATAATGTCAAGGGCTCAGTAATATTTTTGAAGAAGTTACTTAAAACACCTTCTGTAACAATTTCCGGTGATAAGAAGTCAATAAAGATTAGATACAAAAAGGTTGTTAAAGATGCTACCGGATTTGTTGTAAAGTATAAGGAAAAGGGTAAAAAGAAATACTTTACTAAGTCATTTAAGACAAAGGAAAAGACAACAAAGTATGTTAAGAACCTTAAAAAGAATAAGAAATATACAGTAATGGTAAGAGCTTACATCAAGTCGGGTAAAAAAATCGCCTATAGTGCTTGGACAAAAGCTAAGACCGTAAAGGTTAAGTAAATGAAAGGTGTTTCTTGATTTACATTTTAAGTAAGCCCACAAAATAAAAGTATATAAAAAGGACAGAAAGAAAATCATTTTGATTAGCTTCTGTCCTTTGTTTTATTCTGCTTATTTTATGAAATGGTTTACTAAATATAGTGAGCCGATAATAATCGGCTGATGGGCGATGTAGATAATCAGGGTGTGTTTGCCTAAGAAAGCAAGGGGTTTTATATGCTGTTTGCAAAGCGATTCGGGAAGTTCTCTGATGTGTTTTCCCGCACATATGCCGGCTATGAATAAAAATATCCAAGGGATAATGGGGTTATAGTCTGCTGACATAAAGTCGTTTGTGTGGAAGCCTAACATCATTGTCAGGTCTGTTGTATAGAGAAAACTCGGAAGTCTTACTGCAAAATCCGGAAGTAAACCTAAATAATGGTTTGGGACATAATAGGTGAATATAAATAAAAAAGCAAAAATCAATGTTCCCATAAAAGCCGGAATTTTCTTTAGGCTGTTTTCAAGTAATCCGCAGATTATATTCGCTATGCCTAAAAAGTGAATAATACCAAACCATATTGATTCATCGGGAAGTAATGTTACAGTTACAATTGTTATGGCTATACCTATTAAAAACAGCTTTATTCCACGTTTTGTATTACTTTTGCTAAGGTTAAAGGATATTCCTGACAAAAGCACGAAGGTTATTGGAAGTAAGGGCTGCCACTTCCCTAATGCCGAAAAAATGTCTGTTGCCCAGCCGAAGTGAAAGACCATTGCTGCGGAATAGAAGAAATGGTAAGCTACCACAAGTATTATGGCTATGCCACGGATTTCATCTAATAAATATACTCTTTTTTTATTGTTCAACAGCTCACCGCCCGGAAATACCTATTGCAGTTTTTCTGAAAAATTGTTAATATAATATCATACCAAATAAGTATAACACAAATTATGCAATTTCTCAATATAAGGGGGTAATTTTATGGAAATCAAAATCGGCGACAGCTTAGAGGTAAGTGCCAAGGTTACTGAGGATAAGCTGGCTGTTAATGTTGGCAGCGGTGATTTAAGAGTATTTGCTACTCCTATGGTTGTAGCAATTATGGAAAATGCTGCGTCAAAGCTTGCGGCAAAGTATCTTTCTAATGGACTTACAACTGTAGGTACAGGTATTTCTATTGACCATACAAGCCCAACTCCTTTTGGAGCTGAGGTAAGTGCAAAAGCTACACTTGCAAAATGTGACGGCAGATTTTTTGAATTTGAAGTTGAAGCCTTTGACAAGAAAGGCATTATTTCAAAAGGTACTCACACAAGAGTCAGCGTAAAGGCTGATAAATTTCAGGAAAAGGCGGATAGTAAATATAATGAAGTATAAATATATTTTACTGGATTTAGACGGAACAATTGCAGAAACTGCTGAGGGAATAAGGAACAGCTTTGAAAAGACATTAAAAGCACTGGGTGCGGATATGATAGATTTGTCCGACTATACCAAATAT
>CAMFZJ010000121.1 GCA_946004305.1 uncultured Clostridia bacterium
ACTCCGCTATCGGTATTATTTGCTATAATTTCATTCATTGAAAAATCATTATAGCAGTAAACATATTTGTCCTGTTCTGTACCTTTAATTCTGCAAACAGCGTAGCTATTGTCAGAGTTGAAGTTATCATACACTCGTGCCGCCAGATTTCCGTACCTCATATTAATCGGAGTAGTACCCTCGGGAGTATTAAATACATTGTTATTTACAACAAGGGTTTTCTCCTCTGAGGGGTATAGATCGTCTTTGTCATTAAGGCTGAAACCATAGTCTGTTGAAGTAATATTATTTTCTGTTACCTTCGTTCCGGTTGAACCCTTATAAGAATACAATCCATATAATGTACATCCCTTAAGAATATTTTTTGTTAATGTAGTGTTAACCGCTGCACTTATTGTTGCACCGTATTTTGAACCATCAGAAGTATTATTTGTGAAAACTGTATCTGCACTATCTACTACCGAAAGTCCCGCAAAAGCAAAATTATTAATTTTATTATTTGATACGGTGGTGTATTCACTTGGAGTACCTGTGGTTGTTGCTCCTACATAAACTCCTCGTGATGTTGGTTTATTACCGTTTGAAATTGTATTATTATGCACAAGAGTTTTCTTGCTTCCTTTTACTACTATTCCATAGCTGTAATCCACATTACTGTTTGCAAGGTCAATAATATTATTCTTTATATTACATTTAACACCGTAGGCGGTATATATACCATAATAAAGATTTCCCTTTATTATATTAGGCTTTGATGTTCCGTTTGAGTTTACACCTATATTTATGTTGTATGCGTTATACTCACCTATGTTTACCCCTGTAGTTGCATCTTTTGTGTCAACTTTTACTCCGCATACTCTTATGCCAAAGGGATAATTACAGGTATTGGTAGTTTTTCTTACATTGATATTATTATCATACACATAGATTTTCGACTCTTTCATTACATATTCCGAGTTGAGATATGATAGTTTATTAAAATTGTGGAAGTTCATACCTTCTCCTACAGTCATAGGACGAATATCTATTCCTGCTCCTACATTTGTAAAAGTGTTGCTGTATATCTTAGAGTTTGTCCAATATACAGCATATACAGAAAAACCTGCTATATTGTCAAAAGTGTTGTGGTGTACAGAAATATTATCATAGGTTGCACCTACCATAGCGTGATGGCTGCCGATTGCTCTGAATTTATTTTTAAATGTATTGTTTTTCAATGTAATATTTTTACTGGTAGTGCGGTCATATGATGGGAAATACGGTACTGCCGGCTGGGTGTTAAGGTCGATTTGCACAGCCTCTCTACCGCCGTCTGTAACAAATTGATTAACACTTTTGTCGTTTGCAAAGGTACAGTTTTTAATAACCGCTTTATCTACTCCACCCATTTCAATGTCGTGACAATTATAGTTATTCTTAAATGTACAGCCGTCAATAGTTATGTTTTTACAATGTCCGAATCTGAAAGTTGAATGCATTACCTTTGTGTTTTTAGTATTAGCCTGTGAATAAGGAACTGCAATATCCCAGGTACCGCCTACAATTGTTATGTTTCTTGCTCCGCTATATCCTTTAGCGGAATAGGCACGCTTATCATAGCCGTTGCTTATTATATTATCTCGTCTTTTAAATCTACAGCCTGTAGCAATTAATTTAGTGTTGCTGTAAATATATATTGTTCTGTCAATTTTATAGTTTCCTTTTGCTACCGTTACTGTAGCTTTCTTTTTGTCTGTTGCTTTTTTTGAGGCAATATACAAAGCATAATTAAATGCACGGGAAAAATTCTTACCGTAATTTTTAGCACTAAAGGTGTGGGAATAGGAACCGCACACAACCTTGATTTTTCCTTTTGAGCCTGTGTAGGTAATTGCAGACACAGGTGTTATTGTAAAAATACTTAGCAACATTAATACTGCAAGCAGACATACTGTCAAATTAGTAAATTTTTTAGCCATTTTATTTCCCTTCCGGAATTATACGATAGACATCATTGCACACATTGTGCCTCTCTGACCCTTTGTTGCACGATGGGACCATAGCAAGTTGCTGTTACATTTTGTACAAAGATCGGAGAGAGTTATATTATCCTCTTTTACACCGGCAGAAATCAGAATCTGCCTGTTGGTTTCAAGTAAATCAACAATAAATTTATTGTTCTCTTTTGGAAAAATAAACTTTTCGGTATTTAGCTCCCCCAGTTTGTAAAACTCATCGGCACAGCTTTTGTCCACCTCATAACAGCACTTGGAAATTGCAGGTCCTATGGCACAAATTAAATCCTGTGGATTTGTGCCGAAATCATCCTGCATTTTTTCAATAACCTTTTTTCCGATTCTTCCGACTGTACCTCTCCAGCCTGCATGTGCAAGTCCGATTGCCTTTTTATTTGTATCAACAAAAAACAGCGGTGTACAGTCTGCGTAGTAAGTCACCAAAGTTACATTAGGCTCATTTGTTATAAGACCGTCAACGCTTAGTATATCCTTTGGCTTTGTTATTCCAATGCCGTATTGCTCCTTTGTAACATTTCTTACAAAGGTATTATGATCCTGTGATGACGCTACTAATGTATTAAAATCAACGCCTATTGACTTACACAAAAGCTTATAGTTTTCCATTACATCATCAACATTATCGCCGCGGTTTAAAGCTAAGTTCATTGTGGAAAAAATCCCTTTGCTTACTCCCCCTAAGCGTGTTGAAAATCCGTGCTTTATAAAAGGTACTTTTTCAAGAGCATTATATGTTAAATAAGGAACTGTATCAGGGTTCTGAAGCTTCATAGTTTTGCTGTTAATTATCATAATGCCACCTAATATATTATACAATTAATTACTTCCATATGTATTACTATTGTAAACTAATATAAATATTATTGCAAGAATAAAAAACTTTTGTTATAATAATTTTACTTATTGAGGTGAAAATTATGAGCAAAAAACTATTTGGAAATAATATTCAGCCTGATTGCAGTTATTGCGACAATTTACTCTACAATGAAAACGGAGCTTACTGCAAAAAAGGCAAGGAAATTAAAAACAATAAATGCAGAAAATTTCAGTACAATCCTCTACTGAGAACCCCTAAAAATGCTCCTGCTATGATGAGCTTCAGCAAGGAAGACTTTGAGCTATAGGAGGTAAAATATGAGCATTAAAGACTTAGAAAGCTTTGGGGAATTTTGGGCAGGAATTATCGGTCAGATTATTTCAAGCGCAATAATTATTGCAATAGCATTTTTTGTGTATTTCCTTATTAAACACATATTACATGCTTTCCTAAAAAGAGTTAATAATCAAAACAGCAAAAACACTCATAAAAAACAGACTGTTATTAAGCTTGTGCTAAACATATTTAAGTATGCTGTTATTATTCTTTCGGCTCTTATTATTCTGCAAATATTCGGAATTAATGTAACTTCAATTATTGCAGGCTTGGGAATTGCAACGGCGGTAATCGGTCTTGCCTTTCAGGACGCTCTTAAGGATATTATTATGGGATTTAACATAATAATTGACGACTACTACTCCGTTGGAGATATTATCACAGTTGGAGATATACACGGAACAGTAATTGAGCTTGGACTAAAGGCTACTAAAATAAAAGATTTTGACACAGATGATATTCACGTTATAGGCAATCGCAACATTGTTTCTTCAAAAAAGGAGTCGGAATTAATTTTGGCGGATATACCTATGCCCTATGAGGAAAGCGTTGAAACAATTGAAAAAGCACTTGCAGAAATAATGGATCTAATTAAGGTTTCGGAACCACAGCTTAAAGACATAAGCTATGTGGGGATAAGCTCATATGGTGACTCTGCTGTATATTACAGACTTAAAATATGGGCAAATCCTGATGTTAAATATCAGGTCAGAAGAAACATTTACGGCATAATAAAAAAAGAAATGGACAACAGAAATATTACCATTCCGTATATGCAGGTTGTTATTCACAACAATTAATATGCCTTTACAATAAAAAACTTAATTCAAACAAAAAGGATTGGCAAATTTTAAACTGCCAATCCTTTTATTGTATTACTCAGTAATACCTTGCTACATTTTTGAGCCTTCGTTTTGCGCTTTGTATATGCCTTGTTACTGTTGAGGGGTTCACCTGAAGTTCTGAAGCGATACTTTTCATACTTCTTCCCTGTAAGTAATACTCACACACGCAGTACCTTTGCTTGTCTGTAAGCTCGTTTTTTATAGCCTTATGCAAGATTTTT
>CAMFZJ010000122.1 GCA_946004305.1 uncultured Clostridia bacterium
TCAACCCAATGATGGGTCACCGTGGTTGCCGTCTTGCAGTAACATATCCTGAAATTGCAAAGATGCAGACAAGCGCTGTTATCCGTGCTGCTATCAATGTTAAGAAGGCTCATCCTAATTGGACTATTAAGCCTGAAATTATGATTCCGCTTGTAGGCGATATTAAAGAGCTTAAGTATGTTAAGAAGGTAGTTGTTGAAACTGCTGACGCTGAAATCGCTGCTGCAAATTCAGATATGCAGTATGAAGTTGGTACAATGATTGAAATCCCACGTGCTGCTCTTACAGCTGATGAGATTGCTACAGAGGCTGAGTTCTTCTGCTTCGGTACTAACGACCTTACTCAGATGACATTCGGCTTCAGCCGTGACGATGCAGGTAAGTTCTTAGATGCATACTATGACGCTAAGATCTTCGAGAACGATCCATTTGCAAAGCTTGACCAGAACGGTGTAGGCAAACTTATGGAAATGGCTCTTAAGCTTGGTAAGGCTCAGCGTCCTGAGCTCCACTGCGGTATCTGCGGTGAGCACGGCGGCGATCCTTCATCTGTTGAGTTCTGCCACAAGATTGGTCTTGATTATGTATCTTGCTCACCATTCCGTGTGCCAATCGCAAGATTAGCTGCTGCACAGGCTGCTATCAAAGGTTAATCAATATTGACTAATCTGATTTAGGGCAATAGCTAATATCATAAATTAAAAAACTGACCTTGTAGAGTAAAATCTGCAAGGTCTTTTTTTGCACCTGAATTATAGCCATTGATAATTTGCAAAAATAATAGTATAATATACAAGAGGTGTTTTTATGAAGAAAATTAAGAGATTAATTTGTGTATGTATTGCTTTGTTTTTGCTTGCTGTAACAACCGGCTGCGGAAACCTTAATGTAAATAATGATAATCAAAATGTAAATTCTACAAACCCGACCTATGTCACAGATGACTCAAATATACTTGTAGCTTATTTTTCCTGCACAGGTACAACTGAGGAGGTAGCTAAGGAAGTGGCAGATGAAGCTGATGGAGATTTGTTTGAGATTCAGCCCCTTAAAGCATATAGTGAAGAGGACTTGGACTATAATAATGAAAACAGCAGAGCTGCTTTGGAACAGAAGGATGATAATGCAAGACCTGAAATTAAAAATGAAGTAGATAATATTCAGCAGTACGACACAATTATCATTGGCTATCCTATATGGTTTGGAAAAGCTCCAAAAATAATTTGCAGCTTTTTGGAAAGCTATGATTTTACAGATAAAACAGTAATTACTTTCTGTACTTCAGGAGGAAGCGATATAGAGGGCACAGCCAAAGATTTGGAAAGTCTATGCGATAAGTCAACAAAGTTTTATGAAGGAAAGCGTTTTGCAGGTGCTTCAGAGGAAGAAATTGACCTGTGGCTTGAAACTATCGGTTTAGACATTGAAGAATAGGTGAAAAAGATTAGGGACTGCAAAGCAGTCCCTAAATTGTTGTAAAGATTTATATTTTCAGTATTTCAATTTTACACTAAGCGAACATACTCATCAGTTGTGCAACTAAAAGTCCGCCCCCTGTACCAACTACATAACCGAGAAGTGCCATAATAATACCAACCGGTACTAATGCACTGCTGTATGTGCCTGCAAGAACAGGGGCTGTTGCTGTACCGCCGATGTTTGCCAGTGATGCAACTGCACAAGTAAATATATCCATATGAAGAAGCTTAGCAAGAACAAGCATAATACCAATGTGAATTACAAGAATAATAAGACCGGTTAACAGCCACATTGGAGCGTTACCCATTGCACTTAAGTCAGCACGTGAAGCGATAAGAGCAATTACAATGTAAAGCATTGTGTTTGAAAGTTCTTCTGTGCCGGAAATTTTGCCGAACGGTGTAAGTGCAAGAAGAATACCTGCAAATGTAACTATCAAGACTGTCCAGGTAGCCTTATCAAAGATAGCTAACTGAGGTATGCCTGCCAGTAATTCACCAAGCAATGAAGAACCTGCAGAAACCATTAATGCAGAACCAATAAGGATAGAGATGCTGTGGAAGGTAATAGGCTTGTTGTTTTTAGCAGCTTCAGCTGCAAGAGCTTCACCAACACTGTCAATAGTTTTTGTATCAGCCTTTGTCCACTTGTTAAACTTCTTTGAAAAGCCGATTGCCCATAATAGGAACATTACATAAAGTGTAGCACAGATTGAATCCATAACAAGAGCATAGTCCATTGCATTTTCATTTACGTTGAGGGCACTCTGGATAGCAAGCATATTTCCGCCGCCGCCCATCCAGCTTCCGCATAAAGCGCCTAACGACTGCCATGCGTCAACACCGATAGCGCCCTTCATAATAACGAAAGCTACTACAAAGCCTAAGCCGATTGAAACGGTTGCAGAGAAAAATCCGATTAACATTTTAGGACCAAGCTTGATGATTTTTCTAAGGTCACATCTTAGAAGCATCAAAAAGAGCATAGCATAAAGTATTGGGTTTTTCATAGCAGAATAGGTTTCTGCTGTAGCCTCAAGATCCCATAATTTAACTGTACACAGAATCATAAGCCCTAAGTAGATTAGTACAACGGGTGGCGCAAACTGAAAAATCTTTTGTGCAACCTTGCCTTTAAATATTTTAGGCAGATAAATTAAAATAGCAGCAATAAATATGATAGCTGCTAAGTATAAAAATCCATTAGTAATCATATAAACTCCTTTTTAATTCGATGTTTATTTTTAATCCTTAAGTTTTTTAAGAACAGCCTTAAGATATTCCCAGCATCTTTCAACAGATGCTATTTCCATTTTTTCCTCAGGTGTGTGAGCATGAAAAATATTCGGTCCAAATGAAACTGCGTCCATATTATTAATCTTACCTGCTAAAATTCCACACTCCAGTCCTGCGTGAATAGCTGTAACAACAGGTTCTTCACCATATAATTCAATATAAGCCTTAACCATAATATCTCTGAGAGCTGAGTCTGCACGATATTCCCAAGCAGGGTAGTCGGACATAAACTCTATATTACCGTTAAGATATTCAATAAATGATTTAAGCTTTTGAACAATAGCCTGCTTACCGGCAGCGGCATTACTTCTTAAAAGAAAGGACATTGCAATATGATCAGCCTTCGTTTCAACAATGCCCATATTTAGGGAAGTCTGTACCATATTAGCAATATCAGGACTCATTGTCTGTACTCCGTCAGGAATTTGCAGTAATGTAAACAGCACCATTTGAGTTGAATGATGATTCATACATTTTTCAGGAAGCTTACAAGGCTCTACAGTTATGTGTAAATCAGGCTCATTAACAATTTTTTCATTTTTTATCATTGTAATGAATTTTTTTGTGGCGTTAATAAATTCCTGATTATTATTGCTGTCAACACATACTGTTGCAACAGCTTCTTTAGGAATAGCGTTGTATTTTTTACCGCCGTTGATACTGCAAATTTTAAAATCTGTTTCCTGACTGATATAATTAAGCATTCTGCCGGCAAGCTTATTAGCGTTTACTCTGCTTTTGTTAATTTCCGTGCCGGAGTGGCCGCCTCTAAGTCCTGCAATAGTAATAACATACGCCGTACCTGTTGCCTTTTCCATAGTAAAAGGAATGTTGCAAACAGCTCTTACGCCGCCTGCACAGCTTACTGTAAGGACACCTTCAACCTCAGAATCAATGTTGATAAGTCTGTTTGTGTGTAAGTTTTCAACATCGAGGGCTCTTGCTCCAAGCATACCTATTTCCTCATCAGCAGTAAAAATCAGCTCAAGAGGAGGGTGAGGAATTGTTTTATCTTCCATTAGTGTAAGCATATAGGCAATAGCTACACCGTCATCACTCCCTAAGGTTGTATTGTTTGCAAAAATAAATTCCTCGTCACAAAGCAGTTGAAGTGGTTGATTCTGCATATCTAAAGTACAGTCCTCTGTTTTGTCACAAACCATATCAATATGTCCCTGCAAAGCTACAGGCTTGGCATTTTCGTACCCCTCGGTTCCGTCAACATAAATAATTACGTTGTCAGCCTCATCTTGAATATATTTGTAATTATGCTTTTTGGCTTGTTCAACACAGTAGTCGCTGATTTTCTTTGTGTTTCCCGAACCGTGGGGAATTGAAGAAAGAATTTTAAAATTTTTAAAAACCTTATATGGCTTTAATTCCTGTCTCTTATACACATCTGACGCTGCCGACGATACTCCTTGTG
>CAMFZJ010000123.1 GCA_946004305.1 uncultured Clostridia bacterium
GAGTATCGTCGGCAGCGTCAGATGTGTATAAGAGACAGATATGGTACAGTTTGAGGAGCTTTTATTAAGACTTGAAAGCTATAAGCCTGATATTGATGATTTGGCAGACGCACTTGGGTTAAACAGTATGCTGTCTGAAATTCAACAGCTTGAGCTAAGAGCAACAGAACCGGGCTTTTGGGATGACATTGAAAAGTCCCAGCTGGTTCTTCAAAAAACCGCAACACTTAAAGGCAAGGTGGATGAATATAATAAGCTAAAGAGCCTTTATGAAGATACTCACGCTCTTATTGAAATGGCGAATGAAGAAGAGGACGAGGAGCTTTATGAGGAAGCTCTTGCTGAGGTTGATTCAGTAGAATCTCAGCTTTCTTCACAAAAGCTTAAAACCCTGCTAACCGGCGAATATGATAAGAATAATGCAATTCTTACTTTTCACGCAGGCTCAGGCGGTACTGAGGCTCAGGACTGGGCAGAAATGCTCTACAGAATGTACTCCCGCTGGGCTGCCGATCACGGATTTAAAGTAAAAACTGTCGATTATCTTGATGGAGATGAAGCAGGTCTTAAATCTGCCGTTTTGCTTATCGAAGGGGAAAACGCCTATGGATACCTTAAAGGCGAAGCAGGTGTACATAGATTAGTACGAGTGTCTCCTTTTGACTCTCAGGGCAGACGTCACACTAGCTTTTCATCACTTGAAGTAATGCCTGAGATTAACGATGATATTCATGTAGACATCGCACCTGAGGATATTAAAATGGATGTTTACCGTGCAAGCGGTGCAGGCGGACAAAAGGTAAACAAAACTTCATCTGCCGTACGTCTTACACATATACCTACAGGAATTGTTGTAGCAAGCCAGGTTGAGCGAAGCCAGTATCAGAACCGTGATGTGGCTATGAAAATGCTTGTTTCAAAATTAATGGAAATCAAAGAAAGAGAACATCTTGAAAAGATTGAAGATATTAAAGGTGTTCAAAAAGAAATTACCTGGGGTAGTCAGATTCGCTCATATGTGTTTATGCCATATACTATGGTAAAGGACCATAGAACCTCATTTGAAACCGCAGCCGTTGATAAGGTTATGGATGGCGACCTTGACGGATTTATTAACGCATACCTTAAATATGCCAGTCAGGGAAATGTTGATAATTAATTTTTAAATATTATATTATACAAAGAAGGTAGTTTTGTGAGATATTTTGTAATGTTATGTGACGGTATGGCTGATGAGCCATACGAAAAATTAGGCGGAAAAACGCCAATGATGCTTGCTAAAAAGCCAAATATGGACGCTTTAGCAAGTAAGGGCGAGGTAGGACTTGTTAAAACGGTACAGGATGGTATGAAGCCCGGCTCTGATGTTGCAAACCTTTCGGTTTTGGGCTACAACACCTATGATTGTTATACAGGCCGTTCGCCTCTTGAAGCAGCAAGTATCGGTATCGATCTAAAGAATACTGATGTAACCTTTCGCTGTAACCTTGTAACTTTGTCTGATGAAGATAATTATGAAGATAAAAAAATGGTTGACTATTGTGGAGGAGATATTTCAACTCCTGAAGCAAGAGAATTGATTGAGTATCTTGAAGAGAAACTAGGGGATGATGAATTTAAATTCTATGCCGGTGTAGCCTATAGACATTGTCTTGTATGGAATAACGGCAATCCACATCCGGGGAACTTTACTCCGCCTCACGATATTCCGGGAAAGGTTATAAAAGACTATATTCCTGAGGGTGAAGATACTAAGAAGCTATACGAGCTTATGAAAAAGAGCTATGATTTATTGAAAGATCACCCTGTTAATAAAAAGCGTGTAGCAGAGGGAAAGCACCCGGCAAATTCCTGTTGGTTCTGGGGCGAGGGAACAAAACCCATACTTGATAGCTTCGAGAAAAAGACAGGGCTTAAAGGCAGTATGATTTCTGCTGTTGACTTGCTTAAGGGAATAGCAATTTGCGCTGAAATGAAAAGTATAGATGTTGAAGGTGCAACCGGTTATATAGATACTAACTTTGAGGGTAAATGTCAGGCAGCCATTGATGAATTTAAAAAAGGACAGGATTTTGTATATGTTCACGTTGAGGCTCCCGATGAGTGCGGACACAGGGCAGAGGCTGAAAATAAGATAAGAGCGATTGAACTTATTGATGAAAAGATTTTAGGCCCTGTTGTTGAGTTTTTAAAGGGTTTTGATGACTTTGCCGTTCTTATTTGCCCTGACCACCCAACTCCTCTAAAAATTCAAACTCATTCAAATAAATCTGTGCCTTATGTTATTTATGACAGTAAAAATGAAAAAGAAAGCGGAGTTTCTACCGTAAATGAAGAAACAGCTGAAGCAACAGGTAATTATATAGAAAAAGGCTACACTATGATGGGTTATTTTCTTAGCAAATAATAGTGATTGTAAAATGTAAAAGGAGTCGCATTTGCGACTCCTTCCTTATGTTGTGCTATAATTATTAGTAAATGTAGATATTATATCTGTGTGTAAAGCTTGAATAATTACAGCTTGCAGAAATACTTGCTGCTGTTGATTTAAAGGTTTTTCCTTTAACTTTCTTAATGCCATATACCTGAATATATGTTGAACCTTTTTTTAAGTTTAGTGTACAAGATTTTGCCTTTGTTTTCTTTACGGTCTTATATTTGCCGTTGTATGAATTTTTTGTTTGAACTATATATTGTGTGGCACCTTTGGATTTTGACCAAGAGAACTTTACTTTTCTTGTTTTGCTGTTTGATTTACCGGGAGAGGATATCTTTTTAACCTTACTTGGTACGATATTAAATGTAGTTGTGAATTTTCCGATGCATCCGTTTCTTGCGGTAAAGGTTACTGTTCCTTTTCCGATTTTTTTGTTATTTTTATAGGAAGCTGTGTAGGAAATAGCGTTATAACCTGCCTTTAAAACAACGTCCTTTGTAGATAGCTTAACAGCCTTGCCGGTGTAGTCTTTAGTTGTTGTGCCTTCAATTTTTGCAGTGTATTTGCTAAGTACACGTGTAAAAGCGAAATACTCAAAGCCGTTTTCATCAATTGCCTTAACGTTGGTACATGCGTAGGGTTGCTGGGCGTAAGAAACATTAAAATGATTATTTTTTGGATTGAAAGTAGTTTTATCGTCTTTCCAAAAATAATTGTATTCACCATAGTTGTTGGTGTGAACATAAAGCAGCTCAGGAACGGCACCGTCAGATAGCTTAAAGCCTAATTCAGATGTTTTATTGCTGTTATCTTTAATAAAAGATAGTGACATATTTATTTTATTACCTGTAACCTGACCTGCGTATAAATATTTTAAATCATTATCGTAGTAGGACTTAACCTTTAAATAATATGTGCCTGCTTTTAGGTAGCCATAATATACAGAATCATACTTTTCGTTATCATCTAATGTTACTTTGTTAGTACAGTTAATGTCAGTAAAAATTTCAGTACTTGCAGATGATGAACCGTATTTTGTAACAGATATACCTGCTACAATAATGTTAGCGTTCTGTTCTAAGGTGAACTTATATACCTTTTCTTCAGTTCCGGTAAATTCATCAACTGTATTACCTGAATTATATGCCTGAATGAAATTTGCTCTTGATGTATATTTAGGAATTGTTACTGTTGTAACATCAAGTGCAGATGTATTCACAGCACTAATTGCTAAACAGCTTACTGCCATACATACAGCAAGAATAATAGAAATAATTTTTTTGTTCATAATAAAACCTCCTCAGATTTCTTAAATAATTTTATCTCTATTGCTTTAGTTTTGTCAATCTGCAAAATTGAAATAATTTCAGCAAATAATATTTTTTTGTTGTATAGAATTGCCAAGAAAACTAAATATATTATTAATTTTATTTAAAAATAGCTTTATTTACTTTCTATATTAGTTCCAAAGCTTCCTCTATACAATTAGAAAGCTGGTCCGGACAGGATGTGCCCCTGCCTCTGCAATCAATACCTCTGAGTTTTTCAATTGCTTCTTCAGCATCCATTCCTTTTACAAGGTTACAAATTCCTGTTGTATTTCCGGCACAACCGCCTACAATCTGACATTCCCTGATAATTCCTTCTTCAATATCAACAGACATCATCTGAGAGCAAACTCCTTTAGGAAAATAAGTGCTGTCTCTTATACACATCTCCGAGCCCACGAGACGTAGAGGAATC
>CAMFZJ010000124.1 GCA_946004305.1 uncultured Clostridia bacterium
CAATGGAAAAGAAGTGTACCCAATCCTGCCATAAGCAAGGTTGTGCTGATGTCAAGACCTGTAATAATAGGTACAAGAATTGTGGCACCAAACATAGCAAACATATGCTGGATACCGAGAATAAACATCTTTGGATAGCCCAAAGATTTGGCATCATAAATGCCGGTTTTGTTGTCCATTTTATGTCCCCCTTAAGAATATCTGGATTTCTCCAAATACCATTATATAAAAAATCAGTATATATTACAACATTATTTTTAAAAAATATAGTATTTTTTGTTATTTATTGACTTTACAGCTGTTTTTTTGTATTATTAAGTGTAGATAAAATAATTTAACTAAGGGGCGTGTAACTAATGGCAAATGTTGTTTATATGAATCATCCTCTAATTAAGCATAAAATTACTATGCTGAGAAACGAGGATGTCGGCACAAACGAGTTTAGAAAGCTTGTTGAAGAAATTGCAATGCTTATGGGATATGAGGCACTTGCAGATTTGGAAACCGTAGAGGTTAATGTTAAGACACCTATTGAGGAAACCACTCAGCCTGTTATTGCAGGAAAAAAGCTGGCTGTTGTACCGATTCTGAGAGCAGGTCTTGGAATGGTAAGCGGTATTCTGGCATTAGTACCTACTGCAAAGGTTGGACACATTGGTATGTACCGTGACGAGGAAACCCATATTCCTCACGAGTATTACTGCAAGTTGCCTGCACAGATTGAGGACAGACTTATTCTTGTAGTTGACCCAATGCTTGCAACAGGCGGTTCCCTTATTGACGCAGTTGACGCAATTAAAAAGCGTGGTGGCAAAAACATAAAATGTATGTGCATTATTGCAGCACCTGAAGGTGTTAAGAAGTTTACAGAGGTTCACCCTGATGTACAGCTTTACATAGGTTGTCTTGACCGTTGCTTAAACGAAAACGCTTACATTTGCCCCGGACTTGGAGATGCAGGGGACAGAATTTTCGGAACAAAGTAACATTCTGTTTAAAAAGTTAATAGAAAAAATCAGTCGGGCAGATAGGATTCTACAGTAGATAACCTTTCTGCCCGGCTTTTATTATTTCACTTTAATATGTTGGAGAAAAGAGGTTCATTCAGCAATTTTTCTCCACCATAGTTTTGTTTAGTTATCATTTGCACCATATTTTCCCGTAAGGCAGAAGTATGGCGCCCTTGGGTCGTGGCTGTTTGCAGTGAACATCTGGTTTTCTTCACCGGACAGAGTTTGCTCCTCAGTAAGCTCCGTGTCGCCACCGTCACCAAAGATTACCTGCTTATACATATTATAATTAACCTTGGTTTTATAAATTGTAAAGCCTTCCTCGTTAGTTCCCACCTGAGTCATTTCTACTCCCGGCTCTCCGTTATCATTTTTAGCTGACCAAAGGTGTGCGTAAACCTTTTCCCAGTTTTTTGTATTTACAAAGTAAATATCCATCTCACCGCTGTAAGTATAAGGTAGAAACTCTACATAGGCTGTGCTTATATCCTTATATGCCTGAACTAAAGGCTTGCTGTCAGCAGATTTTATGGCAGACTTTAAAGCCTGGTAGGAATTGTAGGAGCTGAACGGATAGAAGTTTTCAAGAACGTCTTTTGCTGTATTTGAAATACTTGTTACATCCTCAGCGGTTATATTTTTATATGTAAAGCTTTTGGGCATTTGAAGAAGCTGAGTTGAAAAGGCGCTAAGCTCTGCAACATCAGGTAACTTTACTGCCGGAGCAAGCTTCTCCTTTTCGGCTTTCTTTTCCTCATATGTACTGCGACAGCCCTCTACTACATAGCAAGCGTTTGGATAAATCATATTGTGATAAAGGTTTTCTCCGTAGAAAATGCTTCTGTCGTCAAACACCTGCACATAATAACCCTCGCTCATATCCTTAAGAGCCTCGTCATCGTGAGCTGAATAGCTTAGGTTGTGGCTTGAATAGTTAAGGGTTGTAGGACAGCAAACAGAGCTGTCGTGAATCATATTGCAGGCGGTATCATTCATATTTGAGTAGTTATAGCCGTACTTTAGGGCAATATGAGTGTGGCCTGATATCCATATAATATCCTTGTAGTTTTCAATGATTTCTCTGAATCTGTTAGTTGAGTCATATTCAGGGGACAGAGGAACAGTGTAGTAATTATCTTCATCATCTCCTGCGCCGTAGCCTTCAATCAATGCGTGCTGAATAAGGTAGATATTCTTGTTTTTATTGTAGTTTTCTTCAAGTAGGTTTTCAAGCCAGTCAAGCTGTTCCTTGGAAAACTCGTCACCGCTTTGGGGGTCATATTTGAATTCCAATGCCATAAATATAAACAAATCCCCTGTCTTTGGTTCTTCAAAGCTGTAGTAGGGCTTGTTTTTCTCTATGGTTTCCTTTTTGCCGTCAAGTCCTGTTGCTGTTACAAATGTTCTTAACAGGGCTTTTCTCTCTCCTGTTCTTATTTCGTGATTACCGGAGGCTTCATAAACAGGATTTGAAAAATCCGAGTTTCCCAGAATTTCCTGATATTTATCAAACTCTTTTCCGGGACCCTCTCCGTTTGTAATGTTGTCGCCGGCTGTTACAATAAAATCCGCATTTTTGTTTACAGCAGTTTCCAAAGCCTTTTCCCAATGAAGCTCTGAATACTTATAGTATTGATTGTTTGCAACGTCAATGTGAATATCGGAATAATTCATAAATGTATAGTTTGCGTCTTGTAAGGAGTATTTCTGTTGCTTAGCCTTTGGAATGTCATAAACTGCAACAGCATTGTTTACAGAGGTGTTTTTCTTTGAGGTAGTTGCAATAAGCTTTTTTGCATCAACAGGTATTGCAGTATGGTCCCCAAAGGTAAAGGAGCCTGTGCCGTCTTTAATATTTATCTGAGCAATCTCATAGTAGCCCTGAAGCGCGTTGTTGTCATCAGCCCAGTAAAGATAGTATCTGCCCTCAGGAAGGGAGCTTAGCTGAATTTTACCCTGAGCATAGCCTGACTCTGCTTTTTCATCCCCTGTAAATGTATAGGTGATTTTTCCCTGTGTTGCAAATGCAGTTGTTGGGGTTAGTGCCATAGCAGAGGTTAGCGTTAAAGCCGACAACACTACAGCGGTAGTTTTCTTTAGTTTAGAGTATTTCATATTTACACCTCAATTTTATATATAAATAGTATAGTGATTTATTTGTCTGCAAACTGTGAATTATAAAGATTATAGTAAAAGCCTTTTTTCTCTAACAATTCGTTGTGAGTTCCCTGCTCCACAATATTGCCCTTGTTCATTACAAGAATAACATCGCTTTCCTTTATGGTGGAAAGTCTGTGGGCTACTACAAAGCTTGTTCTGCCCTCCATTATTTTGCGGAAAGCCTTTTGCACACGGATTTCCGTAAGGGTATCAATTGAGGAGGTTGCCTCATCAAGAATAAGCATTGGCGGATTTGCAACCATTGCCCTAGCGATACACAAAAGCTGTTTCTGTCCGGCGGAAAGATTACCGCCGTTTTCAGCAATTACAGTATTATAGCCCTGTGGCATTTTTCTGATAAAGCTGTGGGCATAGGCTTTTTTTGCGGATATAATAATTTCCTCATCTGTTGCATCAGGATTACCGAAGCGGAGATTTTCCATAATTGTACCTGCCATAAGCCAGCTGTCCTGTAGCACCATACCGAAAAGCTTGCGAAAATCGTTTCGCTTAAGGCTTTGAATGTTTTTACCGTCAAGGGTAATTTCGCCTTTTTCCACATCATAAAATCCCATTAAAAGGTTAATGAGTGTGGTTTTTCCGCAGCCTGTAGGGCCAACTATTGCAATTTGTTGTCCTGACTTTACCTTTAGAGAAAAGTTTTCTATAAGAGGCTTATCAGGGCTGTAAGAAAAGCTGATGTTGTTAAATGTGATTTGTCCCTGTGCGGAGCTTATGGATTTTCTGTCCTTGTCAGAAGGCTGGTTTTCTGTTTCAAGAACCTGAAATACCCTGCCCGCTGCCGCCAAAGCAGTCTGAATTTGTGTAAGCACACCTGTAACTTCATTAAAGGGCTTTGTATATTGGTTTGCGTAAGTTAAGAAACAGGAAAGCTGACCGATAGTAAGACCTCCTGTCAGAGAAATTGCAGATAATGCACCTACAATTCCGGTAGCGGCATATACCATATTATTTACAAACCGTGTTGAGGGAT
>CAMFZJ010000125.1 GCA_946004305.1 uncultured Clostridia bacterium
TCACATCAACAGTTGATGTGTAGATTTGTTCTCCGTAGTCATTTGTTGTGTAGTCAGTAACCTTAACACCGGGCCACTGAGCAGCTTCTGTGCCGGTTGCAGAGTTGTAAAGATAGAAGTAAACGTCAGTCCAGTTTTTATTGTTTGTAAAGTAAATATCTATGTTGCTCTTTACCTTTGTCTCTGTTGGAGTAGTAGGAGCAGTAGTCGGTGTGGTAAGAGGAGCAGTTGTAGGAACTGTAGTAGCTATGGGATTAGTAGTTGCAGGCTGAGTTTCTGCTGTTGTTGGTTCAACAGGGGATTCTTCAAGCTCTACAAGAACCTTTTGAATTTTTGTTGCGTCTTTAATATTTATCTCTCCGTTCAAGTCAAAATCAGCCAGAGCTTTTTGCTCATCAGTTAATACTATAAGCCCTAATATGCTGTATTGAATATATGTTGCGTCCCGTATTGACAGCCTTTTGTCCTGATTAACATCTCCGTTTTTGTAGCTTTCAGTTGAAAAAGCGGCAGCAGGCAAGGCTAAAAGTGTCAGCATACAAGCCAAAATAATGGAAATTGCTCGTTTCATAAACAAAACTCCTCTAAAATAAGTACAATTAAATCTTATTCTTTTTTGCGTAAATTGTCAACAAAAATTAAAAAGAAAGAGCCATTTTTATTAAAAAATAACAAAAACGACTCAACGTGTATTTTCGACTGTCAGTTTCACAGCAGCTTTCAGCTTGTCAAGATAAGTAGTTCCCTCAGGAAATTCCCGAATTTCCAGACGTTTTGCAGGAACATTACTTGCTGTTGGCAGGGTGTGCATACGCATATTAATTTTTTGATACTTAACTAATTTGAAAAGTTCGCTGATTGATTTTGCACTATCAACAGCTGTGAGAAGCTCAGCTTTATTCATAATAGCTCTTTTCAATGCTACACCCCCATTGTAATTATCATACCATATTATAAATTAACAGACGATTAATTACAATACATAAACTAACAAATTGTGACTATTTTTTTGTTTACTAAAAATCTTTTTTGTGATAGTATTTTATCAAAGTGAAATAATATTTTAACAGGATGTGATAGTTTTGGAGAAAATCGCAAGCTTTACAGTTGACCACAATACTTTGGAGCCGGGAATTTATATTAGCCGAATTGACGGGGATATTACGACCTTTGATATTAGATTTATTAAGCCCAATACCCCGCCTTTTTTACCAAATCCCGTAATGCACACAATTGAGCATTTGTTTGCAACCTATGCCCGCAACAGCAAATATGCCGATAAGGTTATTTATTTTGGCCCAATGGGATGCAGAACCGGCTTTTACTTTCTTGTAAGAGATATGGAAAAGGAAACTGCATTACAGCTTATTAAAGAGATTATCAAAAGCTGTATAAACCATAAAGGGGATATACCCGGAAACTCAGCTAAGGAATGTGGAAATTACCTTGAGCATGATACCAAAGGGGCAAATGAAGCTCTGAATAAGTTTTATGACACAATTAAGGACTATAAAGCCGAACAACTGGACTACAACTTTGGTAAAAACTTATAAATTTCCATAGAAATAATGTACTGTTGATTGTATAATACACCTAAATTGTTACTAAAAGGTTGCAAAATTGTAATAAAATGATATAATTAGTTACAATGATTGTTACAATTCTGTAACAAATTAATGGTAAGGTGTATTATATGAAAACAAAATTCATTACTGTTGACGGATATTCTCAGCTGGAAACAGTGAGAAAACCGCGAAAATTTAAAAAACAGCCATTTACTAAAAAGGTTAAGAAGTTAGTAAAAATAACCTGCACTGTGTTATCACAGAGCTTTAAGGAATTTAAGGATAATAAAGCAAAGGCTAAAAGACTTGAAAACTGTTACAAAAGCCAAAGAAATCATGGAACAGAAAGACTGAGCAAGTCTGCTTTTGTGTCTGTAAAACTCAGAAAAGCAGAGAAAAAAGCTCCAAAGCACCTAAGCAAGTCTGAAAGACATTCAAGAAATTTCCTGAGGAAAAAGGTAGCTTTGGGTGTGGCTACTTCTTTTGTGGCGGTAATACTTTGTACATTAACATCAATGAGTACCATTTCCTTTGGGGCTGTTGCTCTTGAAAGTGACAGTAAAACACCTACACAGGCTCAAACTCAGGAGGTTTCCGTAAGAGATTCGGAAGTATCAAAGGTTGTCCACAGCAGTATTACAAAATCAATGAGCAGGGACGATGTACTGACATCAGGATACGGTTTGTATATTGACAAAAAACTTGCGGGAGTATCAGTTGACAAGGAGTCATTGGAAGACGCCTTGCAGGCTAACCTTGACCAATATAAAGCAAAATACGATGACGAAACAACAGATATGTTCGCAAACAAGGTTGAGATTGTTGCAGGCAGTTACAGCAGTAAGGATTTTGACGTTGCAGAAAATATAGTTGAAAAAAATGCCGATAAATTCAGCTATTCACTTTCTACAGATATTATTTATAAGGAGAGAGTTCCTTATACAACAGAGGTAAAGTATGACAGCTCGAAGCCTACATCATATAAAAAGGTAACTCAGAAAGGTATAAACGGTAAGCAAAAGGTTACCATAAGAGTTACATATGTTGACAAGGTTCAGACAGACTGTGTTACAACAGAGGTTAAAACTTTAAGAGAAGCACAGAAGAAAATTGTTGTTGTAGGTACAAATAACACAACATCTGCTTCATCCTCATATTCAACATACTCAGCATCAGCAAGCGGCAGCTTTATGTGGCCTGTTCCTTATACAAGAAACATAACATCAGGCTACGGTATGCGTTGGGGACGTATGCACACAGGTATAGACATTGCCTCAGCAGGAGTTTACGGTCAGTCTATTGTTGCATCAGATTCAGGTGTTGTAACATGGGCAGGATATGACAGCTCCGGCTACGGTAATTATGTAATTATAGACCATGGTAACGGATACAAAACCCTTTACGGACATTGCAGTTCTTTGGCAGTAAGCAACGGTCAAAGTGTAAGTAAGGGTCAGACAATCGCTTATGTAGGTTCAACAGGTAACTCTACAGGACCTCATCTCCACTTTGAAGTAAGGTCAGGCAATGCAAGACTTAACCCATTAGGTTTTGTGTAAAATTTTTGATTTCAAATTTAATACACATTAAGGGCAGTCCTGTGACTGCCCTTTGTTTCATTGTCCTATAGTAATTGACTTTTAGCATATTTTGGAATTTATCTGAACATATATGAAACTGTGTCAAGGAACTGTCCCATAGAATGGATAGCTCGGTTTGCATTTTTCTTCATTTTTGGCTTTCCGTCAAGAATTTTTTTGCCGGCATATCCTACAGCCATTCCTGCAAGCATACCGCCTGCTACACCTTTTACTACGTTCATCATATTTCCTGATTTTCCCATAATTACACCTCCGCTCTGCAAGAAATACTTGCAAAATTATTATTTACGGTTAAAATATATTTAGAGGTGATAACTTTTGGCAACGCTAAATATTGTAATGGTAGAACCTGAAATTCCGGCAAATACAGGAAATGTAGCCCGAACCTGTGCCGCAACAGGAGCAAAACTGCATCTTGTAAAGCCACTTGGATTTTCAGTTGATGATAAGCATTTAAAAAGAGCAGGTCTTGATTACTGGGACTTGCTGGATATCACATACTATGATAATTTAGATGATTTTTTTGAGAAAACAAAAGGCGGAAAATATTACTATTTTTCAACAAAAGCCCATAATCGTCACAGTGACGTTCAGTATGAGGATAATTGCTACATAGTTTTCGGAAAGGAAACACGGGGACTTCCGGAAAGTTTACTCCTTGAAAATTATGATACTACAGTAAGAATACCTATGATTGATGAGGCAAGAAGTCTGAATTTAAGTAATTCCGTAGCAATTGCAACCTACGAGGTTTTGCGTCAATGGGATTATCCGAATCTTCTTGAAAAAGGTGAGCTTCACCGCCATAATTGGAACGATAGGAATAAATAACTGTTAAATTAAAAGTCTGTTGCTTTTTATTTGCAACAGACTTTTGAATTTGAATAAAGAATTATTATTGTATTATTTTTTGCGTTTAATTAAAAATGGCTCTGTCACAACAAATGGTTGATTTTTGACGAGAAATAGCGTATAATAAT
>CAMFZJ010000126.1 GCA_946004305.1 uncultured Clostridia bacterium
CACAAGGAGTATCGTCGGCAGCGTCAGATGTGTATAAGAGACAGGTATAATTTCCATTAGTGTTGATACATAACAGTATTTTTTCAACACTTTTATATAAGCTGGTGTGGCTCAATGGCAGAGCAGCTCATTCGTAATGAGCAGGTTGCAGGTTCGATTCCCGTCACCAGCTCCAAAAAGTATACTTGTAAAGGAATGGTAATTATGGCTAAAAAGCAGTTTAAGTCAGAATCAAAAAGATTGCTTGATTTAATGATTAACTCAATTTACACTAACAAGGAAATTTTCCTGCGTGAGCTTATTTCAAATTGCAGCGACGCTATTGACAAGCTGTGCTTTATCTCATTAACAGACGATAAGGTTGGATTAAGCAGAGAAGATTTTAAAATCAACCTTACAGTTGATAAGGACAACCGCATAATTAAGATTGAAGATAACGGTATCGGTATGGATAAAGAGGACCTGGATAAAAACCTGGGTACTATTGCTTCATCAGGCTCATACCGCTTTAAGCAGGAAATTGAGAAAACTGATGATGTAGATATTATCGGTCAGTTTGGTGTAGGCTTCTACTCTGCTTTTATGGTGGCAGATAAGGTTGAAGTTTATACAAAGAAATACGGCGCAGATACAGGATATATTTGGACATCAAGCGGTGCAGACGGCTATACAATCAAGGAAGCAGAAAAGGAAAGGGTAGGTTCAGTAGTAACACTTCATATTAAAGAAGATACAGAAACTGAAAACTACTCAGAATTTTTAGAGCAGTATAAAATCTCTGAGCTTGTTAAGAAGTACAGCGACTATATCCGCTATCCTATAATAATGGATATGACTCACAGTAAGGTTAAAGAGGGAACAGAGGACAGCGAAAAGCCGGAATATGAAAGTGTAACGGAAGCTGAAACCCTGAACTCAATGGTTCCGATTTGGCAGCGTCAGAAGAAAGATGTTACAGATGAAGAATATGAAAAATTCTACCGTGACAAATTTATGGCTTTTGACAAGCCTGCAAAGATTATCACAACCTCAGTTGAGGGCGTTGTTACATATAAGGCACTTTTATTTATTCCCTCAAAAGCTCCCTATGATTACTACACAAAGGATTATAAAAAGGGCCTCCAGCTTTATTCAAGCGGTGTGCTTATTATGGAAAATTGTGAGGAGCTTTTGCCTGAGCATTTTCGTTTTGTAAAGGGTGTAGTTGACAGTCAGGACTTTTCTCTTAATATTTCAAGAGAGGTACTACAGCATGATCATCAGCTTAAGACTGTTGCCCAAACTCTTGAAAAGAAAATTAAAAACGAGCTTGCTTCTTTACTTAAGAAAGACAGGGATGCATACGAAAGCTTCTATGCAGAATTTGGCAGACAGCTAAAGTACGGTGTTGTAAGCGACTACGGTATGCACAAGGATAAGCTTAAGGATTTGCTTATGTTCTATTCCTCAAATAGTGATAAGCTTACAACTCTACAGGAATATGTTGACCGTATGCCCGAGGAACAGAAGTACATTTACTTTGCAACCGGTGAAAACGTAACAGCAATCAGCAAGCTCCCTCAAACAGAGCTTGTTCAGTCAAAGGGCTATGAAATCCTTTATTGTACACAGGACGTTGACGAGTTTACATTACAGAGTCTTATGAACTACAACGAAAAGCAGTTCAAGAGCGTTGACAGTGACGATTTAGGAATTGAAGATACCTCATCAGAGGATAACACCGACAGCAATGATGAAGTAACCAAGTTTGTAAAAGAAGCCCTTGGAGATAAGGTTTCAGAGGTTATAGCAAGCAAAAAGCTTGTAAGCCATCCGGTTTGTATGACAGCAAAGGGTGGAATCAGCTTTGAAATGGAAAAGTATTTTGCTTCTGTGCAGCCTGACTCAGGAATGAAAGCCCAGCGTTGCCTTGAGCTAAATATGAATCACAGCGCTGTTAAGGCTTTACAGGACCTAATCGGAAAAGATGATGAAAAAGCAAAGAAATATGCTGAAATTCTTTATAATCAGTCATTGCTTATTGCAGGACTTCAGATTGATGACCCATCAGGCTACGCAGACTTAGTTTGCTCACTTATGGACTAAAACTAATTCCTGATAGAAATTAGTAATTACAAAATTACAACCGCTGACTTTTGTCGGCGGTTTTTGTTTTTACCTGCTTTGTAACTGTTTTGATATTAGATTATAACCGAACGATTATAATATCTAACATTATAATTTCCCCGTGATAAAATGTCAATAACTAATTAGTTATAACAGAGGTGGGCTATGGCATTTTACAGACGAATACGAGATTTGCGTGAAGATAATGACTTGACTCAAAGTGAAGTTGCAAATTATCTCGGAATGAAACAGCCGCAATATCACCGTTATGAATCAGGGCTTCGTGATATTCCTACAGATGTTCTTATTCAGCTTGCAAAATTATACAATACCTCTGTTGACTATATCTTAGAAATAACAGACAAACCATAAAATCGGCACTGAAAGACTTTGTTTTCAGTGCTTTTTAGTATATTTCAAAGATAACATAATGTTAACAAAATAATTATTGATAAAAACAGTTGTGGGTAGTATAATAAAAAAGAAGAATTTTACTTAAACGGTGATAAATATGAGAAAGACTAAAATTATTTGTACAATGGGTCCTGCTTGTGATAACAAACAAACCTTAATAAAAATGATTAATGCGGGAATGAATGTGGCTCGTATCAATATGTCCCACGGAACATATGAGGAGCAAAAGGTAAGAATTAACCGTGTTAAGGAAGCTATTAAGGAAAGCGGTAAGAATGTTGCAATTCTTCTTGATACAAAAGGTCCTGAGGTTAGAATCGGTATATTTGAAAACGACAGCGTAATTTTACAGGAGGGGCAGGAGTTTTCTCTGTTTAAAGAGGGAGAGCTTGGCAACGAGGAAGGAATTAAAATAACATTCCCTAAGCTTGTAGATATTTTCTATAAGGAAAGAGAAAAAGCAATCGGCAGAGAAATTCTCCTTGATGACGGAAGAATATCCCTTTCGGTAAGAGAAGTTAATGAGAATGAAATTAGGTGTGTTGTAATTAAAGGCGGTAAGCTAAGCAACCGCAAAAGCATCAACATTCCAAACTATCATATTAATATGCCTTATGTTAGTGCCGCTGACAGAGAGGATATTGAGTTTGGACTAAAAATGGGTGCAGACGTTGTGGCAGCAAGCTTTGTAAGAAGCGCAGATGATGTTACAACATTAAGAGATTATATTGACAGTATAGGCTATGAGCATGTAGAAATCGTCTCAAAAATTGAGAACCAAAGCGGCGTTGACGATATAGACCGAATTGTAGAAGCCTCTAACGGAATAATGGTTGCCCGTGGAGATATGGGCGTTGAAATCCCATTTATCAAGCTTCCTGAAATTCAGAAAACTATGATAAGAAAAGCAGTTGCCCACGGCAAGTATGTTATTACAGCAACTCAAATGCTGGAGAGTATGACAACCTGCCCACGTCCTACAAGAGCAGAAATCAGCGACGTTGCAAATGCTGTTTATGACGGCACGTCTGCGGTAATGCTTTCAGGTGAGTCAGCAGCCGGTATGTATCCTGTTGAGAGCGTAAAGGCTCTTGCAGATATTTGTGAAGAAGCAGAAAGCAACCACGAAAGCTATGTGCTACAGAAATATATCGACCAGTTTGATGATAAAAACAGCTTCCGTCAGAGTATCTGCCGTGCTGCAAGGGACGTTGCCGAAACAATAGGTGCGGCTGCAATTATTGTAGAATCTGCAACAGGTAAGGTTGCCAGAGCCATGGCTCATTACAGACCTGAATGTCCTATTATTGCAGTGGTTACTTCTGACAAGGTTCAGCGTAAGCTGTGCTTTAGCTGTGGTGTAACAGCTGTTTTAGGTCAGAATCTTACCGATACTGATGAGATTACAAAGCAGGCTATGTCACAGGCAATTAAAACAGGGCTTGTAAAAAAAGGGGACAAGGTAATTGTTATCTCTTCAAATAAGGTTGGTCCCTCCTATGGAACAGATACCTTACAGATAAAGGTGCTTTAATATGAAGAATAACATAATACTCATCGGAATGCCCGGCAGCGGAAAAAGCACAGTAGG
>CAMFZJ010000127.1 GCA_946004305.1 uncultured Clostridia bacterium
AAATAAAAATTATTATTTTAGATAAAAAAGAAGGAGAGTGATTTGATGAGGTATATAGATTATATGCAGCTGAATCCTTTCCAAAAGTTTGGCTATAACTTTGCAAAATTCTTCAAAGCATTGCCATCCAATATTGCTAAGTTTTTTAAGTTTATTGGGTTGTCAATTGTTAAGTTCTTTGTTGGACTGGGTAAAGGTTTTGCCAACTACGGAATTCGCTTTGCAAAGGGCGATATTGGTGTTAAGCTATCATATCTCATCTTTGGCTTTAGCAATATGGTAAGAGGTCAGATTATAAAGGGACTTATTTTCCTTTTGTCTGAGGTCGCTTATATTGCATTTATGATTAGTTTTGGTTGGGGATACATATCTAAAATTGGAACATTAGGTACTGTTGAAACAACAAAGTCTTTTGACGAAATGGGTTTCCCTGTAATTGTTCCGGGTGAAAACTCTATGCTCATCTTGCTCTATAGCGTTATGACAATTGTAATTACAATTGTTATCTTCGCAATATATATTGCAAATACCAAAAGCGCATATAAAGTATATGAGATGAAGAAAAACGGTGAAGCTCTTTTGGGATTCGTTGCTGAGGTAAAGCAGTTTATGGATGAAAAGTTCCATATTACTCTTATGTCTTTACCATGTGTATTAATTGGTTGTTTTACAATTCTTCCGTTAATATTTATGATTCTCATTGCTTTCACAAACTATGACAACAACCATCTCCCTCCGGGACATCTTTTTACATGGGTTGGTCTTACAAACTTTACTAACCTTGTGTCTGTTACAGAGGGTGCTAACAAGGCTGCAACATTTGTTGGCCTTGCACAGTGGACTGTAATTTGGGCAATTTTTGCTACGTTTACAAACTACATTTTCGGTATGATTCTTGCTCTTATGATTAACAAGAAGGGCATTAAGCTAAAGAGCTTATGGAGAACATTGTTTGTTGTTGTAATTGCTGTACCACAGTTCGTATCACTTCTTGTTATGAACCAGATGCTACAGGATGACGGTGCTATCAACGTATTGATTTCCATGATTACCGGTTCCACAACACCTATTAAGTTCTTCAACAGTACTGCTCTGCTTGCAAGAGTAACAGTTATTGTAGTAAATATGTGGGTTGGTATTCCTTACACAATCCTTATAACATCGGGTATTCTTATGAATATTCCTGCTGACCTCTATGAGTCTGCAACAATAGACGGTGCGGGTCCTGTTAAGAGCTTTATGAAGATTACTCTTCCATATATGCTCTTCGTTACCACACCATACTTGATTACAAGCTTTATTGGTAATATTAACAACTTTAACGTAATATATCTGTTGTCTAACGGCGGACCTACTACGGAAATGTACTATCAGGCGGGACTTACAGATATTCTTGTAACGTGGCTGTTTAAACTTACTATGAACCAAAACGACTACAGCCTTGCTTCTGCAGTTGGTATTTTGGTATTTGTTGTTTGCGCAACATTGTCGTTGATTACCTTCAATATGACAAAGTCCGCAAAGGATGAGGAGGCGTTCTCATGATAAAAAGTTATAAATTAAGGAGAAACCTCGCAAATGCTGCTATCTATACCGTACTTGCGGTTTTGGGTATTATTTGGGTATCACCTCTTGCTTATATGGTTATGCACTCTTTCCGTGCAGGTGCTCAGCAGTATGTAAACTACCTTATTCCCAGAGAATGGGGATTTGACAACTATATCAATCTTTTTACAAACACAGAAACACTTAATTTCCCAAGATGGTATTTGAACACATTTGTAGTTGCTTGCTTTAGCTGTGTAATTTCTACAATCAGCGTTCTTATGGTTGCGTATGCGTTCAGCCGTCTGAGATTTAAGTCCCGTAAAAAGTTTATCAATGTTGGTATGATTTTGGGTATGTTCCCCGGATTTATGACAATGATTGCTATTTACTATCTGTTAAAAGCTATGGGTCTTACACAGACACTTGTAGCTCTGGTTATTTGTTATAGTGCCGGTGCCGGATTGGGCTTCCAAATCTCCAAAGGCTTCTTTGATACCATACCCAGGGCCTTGGATGAAGCCGCTACAATTGACGGTGCTACGAAAAACCAAATTTTCTGGAAGATAATTCTTCCGATGTCAAAGCCAATCGTAGTTTATACAGTTCTTACTTCTTTTATCGGACCTTGGACAGACTTTATTCTTGCTAAGATTATTATGGGTGATGCACGTGATAATTACACCGTTGCAATAGGACTGCAGCTTATGATCAGTCTTGACTATAAGACCTCATATTATAAGAGCTTCCTTGCCGGATCTGTTTTAGTTGCTATACCTGTAACAATCCTGTTCCTCAAGATGCAGAATTACTATGTTGAAGGCGTAACAGCCGGTGGTGTTAAGGGTTAATGCCCTTTTACTTAAATATTTAGGGCGACAGAAATGTCGCCCTTTTTGTTAGTATATGTAATATTGGATTAAATAGTGGCGGTAAATAGTATTCACTTTCACTTATTAGAGAGAATTTAGGGTAAAAATATGAAAAAAATAATTGCGTTTTTGCTATTAACATCTATAGTTTTTTCTTTCGTAGTGTTTAGCGGTTGTTCAAATAGTTACACAGACCCAACAGATGGTATAGAAACCTTAGCCTCAACAGATAAATACCGTAACTACTACGAAATTTTTGTAGGTTCCTTTTGTGACAGTAACAATGACGGCATAGGAGATTTGCAGGGTATTATTTCTAAGCTGGACTACTTAAATGACGGCAATCCTGAAACCGATGATGATTTAGGGGTTGACGGAATTTGGCTTACACCTATAATGCCATCCCATTCCTATCACAAGTATGATGTAAAGGATTATTTTGATATAGATAAAGACTTCGGCACAATGGAGGATTTTGATAAACTTGTTAAGGAGTGCCATAAACGTGGCATTAACATAATAATTGATATGGTGCTTAATCACAGCTCAAAGTTTTTGCCATTGTTTGAAAATGCCTGCAAGCAGGCGCTTCAGGGTAATTTAGAGGATGACGCTAAATATTTTGAAATTGAACATTATGATGATAACCCCGGTGATGCTTATACATCAATCGGAAAAGGTTATTATTACGAGTCGAACTTTTCCCCATATATGCCTGAATGGGATTTGAATCAGGAATGTACAAGAGATTATTTTATCAAAATTGCTGATTTTTGGCTTAATGACCATAATGTGGACGGATTCCGTTTAGACGCTTGTAAATTTTATGACAGTAATAAAACTGACGGAGAAAAGTTTTTAGAGTGGTACTATAAGGAAGTTAAAAAGATTAAGCCTGACGTATATATGGTTGGTGAGCATTGGACAGGCAACGCAGAAATACAGGATTTGTATAATTCAAAGATTGATAGTTTATTCGCATTTGGCTTTGCAGGAGTTGACGGAGAATTTGTAAACTCTGTTCGTACAAAGAACGGTTCAAGTCTTATTCCGTCAATTCAGAAATATGAGAGTAAAACCAAGGACTCCAATGAACTGGCAATTAACTCATACTTTCTATCAAACCACGACCAGATAAGAAGCGGAAATTACCTGAAAATAACAGGTGAATCCGGAACAAAAATGGCTGCTGCAACCTATATGCTGGTTCCGGGGAATTCCTTTATTTACTATGGTGAGGAAATCGGAATGACCCAGGATTCTCAGACAGAGGGCGACGAATACAAGCGTGAGCCGATGGTTTGGGACAGCAATAAGCTTCCTGAAATTAAGGTGAATAATTTAACCGGCTCTGATGAAAGTCAGGTGCAGTACGGTGGAGTTGTCCAGCAACAGGAGAAGGAAAATTCTATTTTGAACTTCTACAAGCGTATAATTAAGATAAAAAATCAAAATCCTGAAATTGCACGGGGAACAATAAACAAAGTAGAAGATTTTGAGGACAACGCTGTGTGTGCTTATTACATAGAGTATAAAGGCAGTAAAGTTATGATTATCCATAATTTCAGCGATGTTGACTCTAAGGAGATAACTTTAACTG
>CAMFZJ010000128.1 GCA_946004305.1 uncultured Clostridia bacterium
CTATGGGTATTACCTTTGAGGAGTCTGACTACTTTGTTCAGTCCTTTAAGGAAACAGGTGCTATCGACAGAACAGTAATGTTTGTAAACCTTGCAAACGACCCGGCTATTGAGCGTATTGCAACACCGAGAATGGCTCTTACAGCTGCTGAGTACCTTGCATTCGACTTAGGTATGCATGTACTTGTTATTATGACAGACATCACAAACTACGCTGATGCTTTGCGTGAAGTATCCGCTGCCCGTAAGGAAGTTCCGGGACGTAGAGGTTATCCGGGTTATATGTACACAAACCTTGCTACTCTATATGAGCGTGCAGGACGTCTTAAGGGCAAGGATGGTTCAATTACACTTATTCCAATCCTTACTATGCCTGAGGATGACAAAACTCACCCAATCCCTGACCTTACAGGTTACATTACAGAAGGACAGATTATTCTTTCCCGTGAGCTGTACAGAAAAGGTATTACACCGCCAATTGACGTACTGCCTTCTTTGTCACGTCTTAAGGATAAGGGTATCGGACCTGACCGTACACGAGAGGACCACGCTGCAACAATGAACCAGCTCTTTGCTGCATACGCACGAGGCAAAGACGCAAGAGAGCTTATGGTTGTACTTGGTGAGGCTGCCCTTACTGAAATGGATAAAAAATATGCTGAATTTGCCGAAGCTTTTGAAAGAGAATATGTATCTCAGGGCTACAACGCAAACCGTTCCATTGAGGAAACTCTGGATATTGGCTGGAAACTGCTCCACATTCTTCCACGAAGCGAGCTTAAACGTATCAAGGACGATATGCTTGATAAATACTATGGCAAAGAATAACATTGAGGGTGCTTATCAATGGCTATAATGAATGTTAATCCCACACGAATGCAGCTTACTAAGCTTAAAAAACAGCTTACTACTGCCGTGCGCGGACACAAAATGTTAAAGGATAAACGTGACGAGCTTATGAGACGTTTTATTGACCTTGTACAGGAAAACAAGCGTCTTAGAGATAAGGTTGAAAAAGAGCTTGAAGAATGTAATGCTCACTTTGTAAATGCAAGTGCGGTTATGTCAAAGGAAAGCCTTGACGCTTCACTTATGTCACCAAAACAGCAGGTAAGCCTGAATGTGAATCAAAGAAATGTAATGAGTGTAAACATTCCTGAGTTTACTGCTGAGAGTCGCACAGCTAATGAGGGAGATATATTCCCTTATGGCTTCGCTTTTACTTCCTTTGAGCTTGATGATGCGGTAATGTCACTTAACGATTTACTGCCTGATTTAGTCAGACTTGCAGAAATTGAAAAAAGTTGTGAGCTTATGTCGGCAGAAATCGAAAAAACTCGCCGTAGAGTTAATTCTCTGGAACACGTTATGATACCAAGGTATCAGGAAACAATTAAATATATTGCTATGAAGCTTGAAGAAAATGACCGAAGCAGCCGTACAAGGCTTATGAAGGTTAAGGATATGCTCCTTGAAAAGACATATAATTATTCAAGCAAATAATAAGTGATTTACTATAAGAACAGGACTGCTCCGCCTATTGCGTAGCAGTCCTGTTTATGTATTAAAATATTTTGCTTACTATTATCTAAATGCCACAAGCAAATACTGTGCCTGACTTTCGTTAAAATTGTAAAGAATACCATTGGTTGCAGTAGTGTTATGCTGAACAATAATTGAATTGTTAGTAATTGATATTCCACCGCTTGACCCCTTTGATGTTGCAATACCTGCATTTACCTTTGTGTAGCCATTTTCGCTTACACAATAGGGTGCGTTCTTTTTGCAGTAAATTACCATTTGAGGAACAAAACCCGGTGTAATTTCCAAAGTTGTATTGCCGTTTCCGTAGATTGTATATATTTCAAAAGGTGAAGATACTCTCTGCTTTTCTTCGGCGGTGAGATGCACCCCGTTATCCTTTACATGGTTTCCTAAGACATTGTCGATAATAGTATTATCTGAAACAAAGTCAGTTCTTTTTGGTCTGTCGCTTTCAATCCAACTGTTAAGACCAAGATTTGCAGTTTTATTTGTAGATGACATATTATTATTCCTTTCTAACTTATGCTGTTAAATTGTGTCCAAGTGTAATTGTTGCTGTCAATCCGCCTGAAAGTGTAGTCCTGAATGTCAAGAACACTCCATCTTACTCCCCCTAAATACACATCACACGCAAGGTGTGCCGGAACCATAAGGTTAATCTGATTTGTAATCCAAGCTTCATCCTCAGGAGTATATGAACCGAAAATATTAATTGCAATCTCGTTAAGCTCATATATTTCCTCAATTCTGTAATCATATACACCGATAGAATCCAAAAGCTTTTTAAGACCTGCAAGAGTAAAATCATTTTCTCCCATGGATTTTCTCAGTACCAGCATTTTTCTCCTGTCTTCCAATGGGTAGTCTGTCCTTATACCGCCGATAATCTTCTCTCTGTTGTCCAAACCGTAGCTCTCTGCACTGGAAATAAAACATTCTCTTAATGCTTCATCAATGTTTTTTCTATGGCAATCAAGGGCAGAACAATATGCAGAAATCTCAGTATAAATATTGCTTCCTTCTTCAAGGTTGTAAATTCCCATAGGAGCAAGCTTTGTAGCTATTGATTCAAAAGAAGTCAAATTTCTTCCTCCTCTATAGTAATTGAATTAAGGAAAGGATAAGCGTCAACTGGCATTATAAATGTGTTGTCATAGTTTGAAAACCAGCTGTATGTATATACGCCGTCAACATCAAGAATAGCTTTGCCAAGATGTGTTTCCAAAACACTGTCTCCGATTGACAAAGACTCTATGTAATCGCCCAAAGCTTTTTCCACCCTTGACTTAACATCTTCAAAATCATAACCCTCCGCAACCTGAATATTCACACCAAGATTGATATTGTAGGGCCTTGCTCCGCATACCAAAATATCAACATTCAGCTCACGTTCATCATCCATAAGCATTTGAACCTTGCTTATTTGGTCTAAGGTAGGTGTTCCCTCCTCAGAGGCTATGTACACATCAACAGTTCCTACTCCTCTTCCCTTTGGTACTATATTTGCACCGGTGACTCCATCCACTGATAAAGCAAGTTTTTCGTAATATGCAGCATTTGTTCCGTTTGAAATACTTACATATGATTCAAGAATCCTTTTTCTGAGGTTTTCATCGCTTTCCTCATCAGCTCCCCCTGTAAAGCTATCGCTGTTAGTTACGGTTTCAACTCCTGTAACAGAAGTCACTATAACTGAAATTGTTTTCTTTCTCACATTACTTGCTCTGCCGCCTTTTTCAGCTGTACATAAAACTGTTGCTGAGGTTCCTCCGGCATAAATAGTAATATCAACATTTGTCTTAAATCTGTAGGATGTTTCACCGGCAGTAGCTACAATTGTATTTTTAGGGATTATAATATCATTTTCAATTGCTACAGGGATTGAAAACGTAACAAATCCTCTTGCCTTTACCGCAGCTTTTCTTTTAAGTCCCCTGTCCTCAGCATGTAAATCAAGATACCTGCCTGTAGCACTCTTTGCAAACATCTGCCTTTTAATAAATTCAAGGTTTACCTCATCATTGTAAATTTCCCCTGCTAAAACTTTCATTCTTATGTCAATATCAGAAAGCTCAGGCACAGGTTGTCCCCTAAGCTCTTCGTACTTATCTTTCATTCGTTGTAAAATATCATTATAGCTATCCATTTATAACCACCTCAATGTTCTTTTCTTCATAACTGTTATTAACAGTTATGTCAACACGATACCTTCCCAAAATTTTCCTCACATTATTTACAGTAACATACACATTTTCAACAGATATTAAGCTTTCGTTAATAAGGCTTTCAATCTCTTTAGAAATGCTTTCACTTGAAAAGTCAGCCTTATGTATTTCAGAGCCAAAACTCCTGTCATAAATAAAGCTGCCCTTTTTTACACCCATAGCAAGGTTAATCTGCTGAACAGCCTGTTCA
>CAMFZJ010000129.1 GCA_946004305.1 uncultured Clostridia bacterium
ATTCCTCTACGTCTCGTGGGCTCGGAGATGTGTATAAGAGACAGGGATATAATTATGCTAACTTCACTTTATATTGAAAATATCGCAGTAATTGAAAAATCAAATATAGACTTATATGATGGATTAAATATCTTAACAGGTGAAACCGGTGCAGGAAAAAGTATAGTAATTGACGCTATTAATGCAATACTCGGTCAACGTACCAGTAAGGAAATTATCCGTAACGGTTCGGACTCTGCCTCTGTTTTTGCAACCTTTTCCGATATAAATGAAACCGCTGTTAATAAGCTATCAGAAAACGGATATTCTCTTGACGACGGGGAACTTGTAATAAGCAGAAGTCTTACAATTAACGGCAAAAATAACTGTCGTATAAACGGAAAGCCCTGCAATGTATCCTTTCTCCGTGAGCTAGGTCTTAATCTCATTAATATTCACGGTCAGCACGAAAGCTATGAGCTGTTTTCATCGGATACCCATATTAATTACATAGATAACCTTGCTGATAACAGCAATCTTAAGGAAGAATATAAGTCTGCATTTTCAAATTATAAAATCCTAAAAAAGCAGCTTAAAGATTTTGAATCTAATGATGAAAAGAGAGAGCAAAGGATTGACATACTTACATATCAGGTTAATGAGCTTGATGAAGCCGATGTTCAAATAGGTGAGAAGGAAGCCTTAGAAGAAGAACGCAGAGTGTTGATGAGCTTTGAAAAAATCTCAGAAGCCCTCCATAAATCAAAATTATATCTTGAGGGCAGCTCAAACAACGGCGCAATTGATACAGTTGATGATGCAGTTACTTCAATGCAAAAAGCAGCTATGCTTAACCCTGAACTGGAAAGCTTATCAACCAGACTTTCGGATTTATACTATGAGCTTCAGGACGTTAATAATGAAATATCTAATGTTATAGATGAGAGCGAAGCCAATCCCTATAGACTTGAAGAAATCGAAGAAAGACTTGATTTATTAAACAAGCTATCAAGAAAATACGGCAGTACAGAGGAAGAAATAATAACTTTCCTTGAAAATGCCAGAGCAGAGCTTGAAACATTGTTAAAGTATGATGATAACCACAATGAACTTATTGAGAAGTGCAATAAAGCAAAAGCTAAAGCACAGGGCTTAGCTGATGAATTATCGGAAACAAGGAGAAAAACAGCAAGAAACTTTGAAAAGAAAGTAAAAGCTGAAATGATGTTTCTTAATATGCCCAATGTGGAGCTTGTTGTTTCACAAGGAACTGTCGAATTAGGGGATAACGGGCAGGATGATATTGAGCTGTTAATTTCTGCTAATCCCGGAGAAGAGCCAAAGCCTGTATCTAAAATTGCGTCAGGCGGTGAATTATCCCGAATGATGCTTGCCATAAAAACCGTACTTGCTGAGAGTGATGTAATAGACACCTTGATTTTTGATGAAGTAGATACAGGTGTATCAGGTTCAGCAGCACAAAAAGTTGGACTAAAGCTGAAAGAAGTATCAAAATCAAGACAGGTAATATGTGTAACCCATCAGCCACAGATTGCTGCTTTAGCTGACAGTCATTACCTTATTTCAAAAAATGTACAGGACGGAAGAACTTTTACTAATATTAAACTACTTGATTATAATGAGAGAATAAGAGAGCTTGCGCGTATTATTGATGGTGTAAACATAACTGATACAGCTCTTGCTCACGCTGAAAGACTAATTAACTATAACGGAGAATAATTATGAAACAATGGTCAATTGCAAAACTGAATAAAGAAAGAGCAAGTGCAATTGCCGATAATTATGAATTGCCTCCGATTATTGCTACTTTGCTGGAAATAAGAAATATCGTAAATGAGGAAGATATTAATAATTTCCTGTATAATGAAAACGATATTGACAATCCTTTTGAAATGAAGGATATGGATAAAGCAGTACAAAGAATAAAGGAAGCAATTGAGAAGGACGAAAAAATTTGCGTATACGGAGATTATGACGCAGACGGTGTAACTTCAACAGCATTATTATTTTCCTATCTGGAGACTATAGGTGCAGATGTTATTTATTATATCCCCAGCCGTGAAAATGAGGGCTATGGAATGAATAACGATGCTGTAGATTACCTTAAAAGCGAAGAAGTGAATTTGATTATTACCGTTGATAACGGAATATCTGCTGTTGATGAAATTGATTATGCAAGTTCTTTAGGTATTGATACAGTTGTAACTGACCATCATATGCCATCTGAAGTTATCCCAAATGCCGTAGCGGTAGTTGACGCCCATCAGGAGGATTGTCATAGTAAATTTAAAATGTTGTCCGGTGTAGGGGTAGCTTTTAAACTCGTAATGGCTCTTGAGGGTGAATACTGCGACCTTGATATGCTTTTAGATAATTATGCTGACTTAGTGTCAATCGGCACCATTGGAGATATAGTGCCTCTTGTTTCAGAAAACAGAGTTTTCGTCAAGCGTGGCATACAGAGTATTACAAATGCCGACAGAGTTGGTATATCTGCAATTATAAATGAATCGGGACTTGCTAATAAAACAATAACAGCAGGTAATATCTCATATACACTGGTACCTAGAGTTAATGCTGTAGGCAGGCTTGGTATGTCGCAAAAATCTGTGTCTTTGCTATTGACAGAAGACCGTGATTACGCAGAAGAAATGGCACAAAAACTAGGTGAAGATAATTCCGAAAGACAGAGAATCGAAAAAGAGATTTTGCAAAAAATAAATACCTTTATTGCTGAAAATCCTACAGTTGTTCAAGACAGAGTAATTATTATTGACGGCGAAAATTGGCATCAGGGTGTAATCGGAATAGTTAGCTCTCGCATTAAGGATACATACGGTAAGCCTTGTATTGTCCTTTCTAAAATCGGAGATGTATGCAAAGGCTCAGGAAGAAGCGTTGACGGCTTTGATTTGTGGGAAGCAGTAAATGCTTGCAGTGATTTACTTATTCAATACGGTGGACATCCTATGGCGGTTGGACTTGGAATTGTGCCGGAAAATATTGATAAATTCAGAAAAGCAATAAATAGTTTTGCTAAGAATAGAGGCGAAATGCCTTTTGATAAGCTTAATATTGACTGTAAGCTAAATCCTGCATATATTGACGTAGAGCTTGCCAAACAGCTCAAGTATCTTGAGCCTTTCGGTGCAGGAAATCCTACTCCCGTATTTCAGCTTGCAAATATGAAAATAACTAATATAACTCCATTGTCAAACGATAAACACATTAAACTGCAGCTAACTAACAGTAATTCTCACATAAGTGCTATGAAATTCTTTTGCTCATCAACGGAATTTCCTTATGTTGTGGGGGATTATGTTGATTTAGCTGTAACCCTTGATGTTAATGTTTATAAAAATACTGAAACTCTCTCTGTAATAGTTAAAGATATTAAGTTTTCAAACGCAGATAATATAAATTATCTAAAGAGCTTAAGATTGTTTGAAAGCTTTTGCAAAGGCGAAGCTTTATCAAAAGATGAACTGTCAGCATTAATTCCAACCAGAGAAGATTTTGCTTTAGTTTATAGATATTTAAAACAGAACTCTGCTACACATTATCCTATTGAAGTATTAGCTCACAGATTGAACGATAAATTAACCTATGGCAAAATCAAGGTTATTTTTGAAGCAATGAATGAATTGGGGCTTGTTGCAATTTATGAAGATATGAAAAGATTTGAATTTAGACTTTTAAATGTAAACGGCAAGGTAGATTTGGAAAGCTCAGCTATAATCAAACAACTCAAGAAGGTGTATCTAAATGAGCAAATTTAATAATGTAGCCCATTATCAGGATTTTTCAGAACTTATCAGATTAATAAAAAAGTCCAATAATAACTATGATCTAAAGAAAATCAACAAGGCTTATCAGCTTGCAGAAAGCTCTCACGGAGACCAAAAGCGCCTTTCCGGTGTGCCGTATATTCTGCACCCAACCTCTGTAGCCT
>CAMFZJ010000130.1 GCA_946004305.1 uncultured Clostridia bacterium
CTTGCTTCACCGCCGCCGTAGAGAATACCGAGAGTACCTACGATATTTTCCTTTGCAACAAGTCCTGTGATTGACGCAACAGCTGCCTGCCAGTTACCCCAACCAAGAGGATTGAATATCCAAGCGATTCCGTTACCTATTGTGGCAAGAAAACTACAATCAATCTGTTCATCGGTCAGCATTTGGAATGTGCCGTCAACAAATCCAAAGTAGGTTGCAAACCAAACTATGATAGTGGAAATCAAAATAATTGTACCTGCCTTTTTAATAAAGGACCAGCCACGCTCCCACATAGAGCGTAATACATTAATAACAGTAGGCATATGATATGCAGGTAATTCCATAACGAAAGGAGCAGGCTCTCCTGAGAACGATCTTGTCTTTTTAAGCATAATGCCCGAAATGACAATTGCCGCCATACCCATAAAGTAAGCACTTGGAGCTACCCACCAAGCTCCGCCGAAGACTGCCCCTGCAATCATTGCGATAAAGGGAAGCTTTGCACCGCAAGGGATAAAAGTTGTTGTCATAATCGTCATTCTGCGGTCACGTTCGTTTTCAATGGTTCTTGAAGCCATGATACCCGGAACGCCGCAGCCTGTGCCGATAAGTACAGGGATAAATGATTTTCCCGAAAGTCCGAATTTACGGAAGATACGGTCAAGGACAAAGGCAATTCGTGACATATATCCGCAGGCTTCAAGGAATGCAAGGAAGATAAACAGAACAAGCATCTGGGGAACAAAGCCTAAAACTGCACCGAGACCTGCTACAATACCGTCAAGAATCAAGCCCTGAAGCCAGTCTGCACAATTAACAGCAGTGAGTCCCTCCTCAATAAGTACGGGAATACCGGGCACCCAAACACCGTAATTTGCAGGGTTGGGTTCTTCAAATTCAAATTTTTCATATACTTCAACTGCACTTGCAAGCTCTTTGCCTGTGAAAGTAACATCTTCTGTAGCTAGAGTTTCTTCGTCCTCAAGGGTAAAGTCGGCAGTATCATTTGAAGAAAATTGAGAAGAATAGGATTTTAATGAAGATAAAGCAACAGCAAAGTCAAAGGTTTCCGATTCGGTATCAATTGCCTCTGCAAGCTCCTCACTTCCCTCTTTGCCTAAATCTATAAATGCGTTAATTACATTTGTTGCGTCAGCAAATTCTTCAACCTCTTCTTCATAGGCTGAGGAGCCAATTCCAAACAGGTGCCAGCCGTCACCAAATACTCCGTCATTTGCCCAGTCTGTAGCCCAAGTACCTACAGTTGTAACCGACACGAAATATACAATAAACATAATTACTGCAAATATCGGAAGCGCCGCAAAGCGGTTTGTTACAACCTTATCGATTTTATCTGAGGTTGAAAGCTTGCCTGCACTTTTCTTTTTGTAACAGCCTTTCATAAGCTGTGCAATATATATGTAACGCTCGTTAGTTATAATGCTTTCTGCGTCATCGTCAAGTTCAACTTCAGCTGCCTTGATGTCTTCTTCAATGTGACTGAGCGTACTTTCGGAAAGCTTTAGCTGTTCAAGTACCTTGTGGTCCCGTTCGAAGATTTTAATTGCATACCAACGCTGTTTTTCCACAGGCATATGGTGAACAGCTGCCTCCTCAATGTGGGCAATTGCGTGTTCAACAGGACCTGAGAATGTGTGCATAGGAACTGTTTTTGAATTTTTAGCCGCATCAATAGCAACTTCTGCGGCTTCCAAAACTCCGTTTCCTTTAAGGGCTGAAATCTCAACAATCTTACAGCCAAGCTCACGGGAAAGCTCCGGAATATTAATTTTATCTCCGTTTTTTCTAACAATATCCATCATATTGATAGCAACAACTACAGGAATACCAAGCTCTGTCAGTTGCGTTGTCAGATACAAGTTTCTTTCAAGGTTAGTACCGTCAACAATGTTTAGAATAGCATCCGGCCGTTCACCTATAAGGTAATTTCTTGCCACAACCTCTTCAAGAGTGTAGGGGGACAGAGAATAAATACCCGGAAGGTCGGTTATGACTACCCCGTCGTGTTTTTTTAGTTTTCCTTCCTTTTTCTCAACTGTTACACCCGGCCAGTTTCCTACAAACTGATTAGAGCCTGTAAGGGCATTGAACAGGGTTGTTTTACCGCAGTTAGGATTACCTGCAAGGGCAATTCGCAAATCCATATGTATTTCCTCACTTTCAAGTTAGTTATAGCTAACCATCGATGTTAAATAATAAGGGGTTGCACCCCTTGATTTAATAATTGTTCTACTTATATTATTCTACCTCTATCATTTCGGCATCTGCCTTGCGGATTGAAAGCTCATATCCCCGAACTGTTACTTCAACAGGGTCACCCAAAGGTGCAACCTTGCGAATATGCACTTCTACACCCTTTGTAATTCCCATATCCATAATACGACGTTTTACTGCTCCCTGACCGTTGATTTTTAAAACCTTAACAGTATCGCCTATTTTCGCCTCTTTTAAAGTTTTCATAGGTTTTCCTCCCCATATATATTTTATCACAGAATATTAAACCATAATCTTCTGTGCCATTTCCTTACTTATTGCAATGCGGGATTCCTTTACCTTTACTACTATATTCCCGCCGATTGTGTTAATTACTGTTACAGCTGAGCCTACGTTAAAGCCAAGGTTTTCAAGGTGTGTTTTGACCTCTTGCTTTCCGCCGATTTTTTTTATTATATTTTCTTCTCCGACATCTGATAATGTTAGAGGCATCATTATTACACCTTCCTAATAATTTTGATTAGGTATTAGTAAAGACTAACCGTTGAGCTAAAGAAAATAGTTAGTTTTCGCTAACCACCTATTATTTTAGTCATAAAAGGTGAAAATGTCAACATTATTTCTTCGGTTTTTTCTATCGCGGAAAATTTCAGCAAAGTTAACAATTAGTTAGTTATAGCTAACTAATTGTTCTATGCAATATTCCCATACTATTTTAACTTTTTTAAGTACAAGACTATAGTACTAAATATCTGCTCCTTATTTTAATCATAATACTGTGTTACTCTAATCTATATTTTAAAATATAGATTCGCAAACCGGCAATGTGTATTCTTACAGTGATACTCAGTTGATGGATAACTGACAAAAACAAACAGCTAAAACATTACCTATAATGCCTAGTAAAACCCCTAAAATTACCGAGGCAGGGCGACATTTATATGGCAAAACGGCAGACAACTTTCCTCTTTACAAACTGCTTATAATAGTGTAAGCTATAAGTATGACCGGGGTGGCATGCGTACCAAAAAGACAGATAACATCCGGTATTTTTGGTATAACATGGCATTACCCGGATGTGTAAATTTCACCTTATGGATATGCATATTTTGATTTAGGACAGATAACAACGGTACAAACTATTATTATAACAATTGCGTTTTAAAGATAGGTATTAATTAAGGGGATCTACTGATGAAATATATTTATTCGATAATAACACTTTTTATTGTTGGACTATTAGAATTTTTTGGTATTACAATGGTTGATAGAATTGATAGTTACATTAATAATAAAATCTTATCCTCTTTAATAATAATATTGTATTGTAGGATTTGCTATTCTTATTTTTGTCATGATAAAGTTAGGAATGTTTAATGGCTATTAGGCATTGGAAGTGCTTGGTCTCAGGCAAATTTTCAGAATTCTTCAACACTAGCCTCTCATTTTGCTAAACATGCCAGTGAATGGGGAGGAAAAATTAAAAATTCTTCACAGTATTTAAATAGTGCACGAAATTTATTAAAGTCTGGTGGAAAAGGTATTTATGAGTTTACATCTAAACAGGGATGGTTTTTTAAATATAACTCCAAAACAAATGAATTTATATGTGTAAGTAATAAAGGTACAATATCATCATACTTTAAGCCAAGTAAAGGAATATCATATTGGTATGAGCAAGTAAGAAAGTATAAG
>CAMFZJ010000131.1 GCA_946004305.1 uncultured Clostridia bacterium
CACAAGGAGTATCGTCGGCAGCGTCAGATGTGTATAAGAGACAGGTATAAAAGGGACATATACCTTTTAGAAGCTTTGGAACACAGGAGGAAAACTCAATGAAAAAACGTATAATTTCCGCAGTTCTTGTTATCTGTATGCTTTTAAGTTGCATAATTACTGCAAATTACACAGTTAACGCTGTTACTGCTGATAAAAATATTTCACCAGCAAACAGTTCAAGCAGCACAGGTGCAAAATATAATCTTGCTGACTCCGTTGACAACGGTGTTATTTTGCAAGCATGGAACTGGTCTTACAAAAATATTGAAGCAAGACTTGAGCAGCTTGCTTCTTTAGGTTACACAACTATTCAGGTATCTCCACCTAACACAATTAAGGCAGAAACTGCCGGTGTAAAGGTTTACTTAGGTCCTAATGCTGATACCGGATGGTGGATGTTCTATCAGCCGGCAGGTTTCCAGCTTAACCAACAGCCAAACAACTCTCTTGGTACAAAAGATGAGCTTAAGAGCCTGGTTGAAAAGGCACACTCATATGGTATGAAGATTATTGCTGACGCAGTTATCAATCACCTTGGAACAAACGGTGACGAAAGTCAGACTATGCTTTCAAATCCCAATACAATTGAGCACGTAACTCCACTGGCTTGGACTTTTGCTAAGGATATTATGGAAGCTAATGCATTCCATAATCCTTTCTTTGATATGCAGTATAAGGAAGATCCCAGCCGATTTACAAAGGACGAAAGTGTTTATGATATGACACAGGGTGCAACTTCTCACCTTCCTGACCTTGACACAAGTACAGAGGTTGTTCAGCAGGCTATTCTTAACTACTTCAAAGAATGTATTGACATCGGTATTGACGGTTTCCGTATTGACGCTGCTAAGCATATTGAAAACCCTGATGACGGAAAATATGCTTCTAATTTCTGGCCGGTAGTTGTTGGTGGAGCTAACGAATACGCTATGGAAACACTAAACAAAAAAATGTTCTACTACGGAGAAATTCTTAACAGCTGTGGTGTTGACAGACCATACTCTTCTTACTTAAAATATTTTGAAATTACTGACAGTTCAACATACTACGGTATTTTTGACGCTGCTGCAGGTAATCCTTCCAGATATCAGGGAGGTTACTCAAATGGCATGGACGCTTCAAATGCTATTACTTGGTCTGAGTCTCACGATATTTATATGGACGCTGTCAGAGATAATGCTATTCAGTCAACAAGTACAATCAACAAAAGATGGGCTCTGGCTGCTGCAAGAGATAACACGGCTATGTACTTTGCCCGTCCCGCCAACGCTTACACAACCACTCTTGGCGACGCTGATGACGGTGCTTGGAGTTCAACAGAAGTTAAGGCTATAAACCAGTTCCACAACGCTATGTCCGGTGAAAGCGAGTATATTTCTTCTTCAGGAAACTTTGCTTACAATGAGCGCGGAACAACAGGTGTTGTAATTGTAAACTGCAAAGGCACATCAGCAAGCATTAACCTTACAATGAACAAGCTTGCTGACGGTACATATAAAGATAGAATTACCGGAAACACATTTACTTGTTCAGGCGGAAAGCTTACAGGTTCAATGGGTTCAACAGGTATTGTCGTACTTTATCAGGATGACGTTCCAAAGGTATCTTCAAATACAGCAAGCGGTAAATACTATACCGAGTCTGTTTCACTGACACTTTCTGCAAAAAATGTTGACAATGCAACTTATGAATTTAACGGCGGAACACCTGTAGCCTACACTCACGGTCAAACTGTTACAATCGGCTCTGCTGCTGACACAAAAGGTGCTACATATGTTGTTACTCTTAAGGGTTACATCGGCGGAGAATTGGCTTGTCATGAAACATATACATATACTAAAGCTGAAAAGCCTACAGCTTATGAAGTAACATTTAACCCGGGTTCAACTTGGTCAGGCTCAGCTTTTTACTGCTACACTTGGAACAATTCTACTCAAGATTCTGCTGCTGAATGGCCGGGCACTCTTATGACTGCTAACGGTGACGGAACATACTCATTTACCATTAGCAGTAATTATGACAGACTTCTTTTTAACACCGGCAACAAAGGTAAACAGACAGTTGATATTTCTATTGACGATTCTACGTCATACACTCTAACAGGTCAGACTACAACTAATTCAGGCGGCACAACCTGTTACACAGTAAACGCAAGTTCACCGGGCAACACTGATCCTACTTATTATCCCGGTCAAGGAAGTGAACCTGCTACAACAGAGCCTGCTACTTCGTCAACTTATGATAGAGGCGATGTAAACAGAGATAGCAAGATTAATATCAATGACGCAACAACAATCCAAAAGTATCTTGTCCTACTTACAAACTTAGACAGTGAACAAATTTGGCTTGCTGACTTTGATAATGACGGCAGAGTATCTATTAAGGATTCGACTAAAATTCAATATTCTTTGTTAGAATAATTATGTAATAAAATAGTTTATCCCCTGCTTGCAAGCAGGGGATTTTTATATGCTGTTTCAGTATTGAAACAGATTTGTAATGCCCCTAAAAACGAAACGAGGGCATGCTTTTTCTTTTATCAAAAAACTATTATTAGTATATTCAGCATTGTTTAATTTATTCATTATTATTTATTAGAGTTAACGGGTCTGCATACTGGCTTCCAACCTTTAAGGCAATATGGACATGGGGTTCATCCATTGCCTCTGAGGGAACTGTACCTGCTGTTCCTATTATATCCCCTACTTTAATTGAGGAACCTTTTGATACCTTTACGTTCTCCGACAAACCGCTGTAATAGGCTGTATATGTTGGAGATTTTACAACTACTGTTTTACCTAACATATCGTCATTGTATACCTTTGTTACTTCTCCGTCACCCATCGAATAAACATTATCTCCTATTTCGCATTGGAAATCTACACCGGTATGAGCCTGCCATTGATTTAAAGTTTTATTATATACTGTTTCTTCGCTGTACTCTTGCAGAACCTTTGCACTATCCAAGGGATAAGATAAGCTTGTATTTACAGTAAGCATTGTCTGCAAGGCTGTTTTTGTTTCTTCCTGCTCAGTTATTTCTGTAGGCTCTGCTGTTGTGGGTGCAACTGTTGGCTCCTCAGTTGGTTCTTCAGTTGTTTCTGTTTTATCCTCTGTTACTCCGGTCACAACTTGATTTACAGGCTTACCTGTTGTTTTTGGCTGATTGTCATAATAAGCAGTAAAGCTTGTGTATGTTGAATAAGCTGCCATTCCTACGGCAATTATGCAGATTGAAAGAGCTGTATAAAAGCCAATTCTTTCTTTTTTACTGCGTCTTTTCTTTTGATTATATATGCTCATAAAAGCACCTCCAATGATATTATTGGAGGTTTTAGTTTAATTATACAGGAAATATTAAAAGCATATTTATGATAATGAAGGGGCTTTTCGAATCCACTCTCTTATATTCAAACTAAACAAAACGAGCACATCTTGTGATGTGCTCGTTTTGTTGTCAGGGTTGAGCAAAAAAGATGTTTTTGCTGATTTTTATGGTAGTTTCGAACCAACGAAAATAAAAATAAATATTTGTTAATAGCACTTAATATGTCACTGAATATATTAGCTTAATGTTACTCTCCAAACATTTCTTTTATTTTTTCGTTTATTTCAGCATTTATAGCAGAGATTGTTATCATATCCTTTTCATTTATACTGATTTCTGCCACATCATCTTTTTCACCGCATTGGGGAAAATTCACCAACCAATATCCATCAGTACAATCGTCTAAGCAAATCCATCCCTGCATACCCTTATGAACGCCGTTTTTGGCATATTTTTTCTTTTCAACGATTATCTCAATACAATCCATCATTTTCATTTTTATTTACCTCCATAGGGTGTTGTTAATTTGATTTGTC
>CAMFZJ010000132.1 GCA_946004305.1 uncultured Clostridia bacterium
ATTCCTCTACGTCTCGTGGGCTCGGAGATGTGTATAAGAGACAGTCTGTAAGGAGAGTATCGGGAGTTACGGCAGCATTAAGGTCGTCCTCTTTTTTTACAGCCATAATATTCACGTTATATTTTCTTCTGATGTCAATTTCTCCTACACTTTTTCCCACCCAGCCTTTAGGAACGGAAACCTCAAAAATAGCATGGTTTTCGTCTAACTGAATGTAGTCCAAAATATGATCTGAGCTGTAGCGTATTGCCGCCCAATTTGCAACCTGCTTTTCAGGGTACACCACTTCATCAGCACCGTTGCGAAGAAGGAATTTCTCCTGAATATCTCTGGCTGCTCTTGACACCACATAGTTTGCTCCCAATTCTTTCAAAAGAGAAGTAGTTTCAAGAGAGCTTTGAAAGTCGTTTGTTATTGTAACAATACACACGTCAAAATTCCTTATTCCCAAGGATTTCAGAAACTCAACTTTTGTACTGTCGCCAATTTGTGCGTTTGTTACCTCAGGGAGGATTTCGTTTATCCTTTCTTCGTTTTTATCTACTGCCAATACCTGATGTCCAAGCTGGTTTAGCTGTCTTGCAATGTGTTTTCCGAACCTGCCAAGACCTATTAATAAAATTGATTTCATATTTATTTCTCCTTATCCCACCGTAATTTTTTCCGGTGGCAATTTTGAAAGGCTTTTGGTTTTTGCAGAAAATGCTGCATAAATAAGGGTTAATCCGCCAACCCTGCCTAAAAACATAAGAATGATTAAGACAATCTGTGAAATAACACCCAAATCAGCAGTTATTCCAAGTGACAAGCCAACTGTTCCTACAGCAGAGGCTGTTTCAAAAAAGCACACTCCTATAGGCAGTCCTTCAACTGAGGAAATAACCAAAGCTCCTCCTAGGAACAAAGCTATATACATTACTAAAATTGTGGAAGCATTTTTAACAGTGCCTGATTCAATTCTTCGTCCGAAAAAGTGGGCGTCCTCTTTGTTACGGAACACCGCAAAAGCGTTTGCAATAAGCACTGCAAATGTAGTTGTTTTCATACCTCCTGCCGTAGAGCCGGGAGAACCGCCTATAAGCATAAGGGCAATAATAAAGGCACTGCCTACCCCTGAAAGCTTTGTTAAATCCGCCGTATTAAAGCCTGCTGTTCTCGGAGTAATAGCCTGAAACAATGAGCTTAGCACCCTTTTGTCTGTATCAAACTGTGAAAATTCAAAGAAAAAGAAGTAAACTGCAGGAACTAAAATCAATACAGCAGTTATAACAAGTATCACCTTGCTCTGCATTCTGTATTTTTTAAAATGCAGACGGTTTGTACGAATATCCTCCCAAGTGAGGAAGCCTATACCGCCGAAAACAATTAAAAACATAATGGTGATATTTATTACAGGATTATCCATATAAGAAGTCAAAGACCGGTAGGGAGCGTCAGGTGTGCCTAATATATCAAAACCTGCGTTACAAAAAGCGGAAATGGAATGAAACACCGCCATCCAAATTCCCTTTACTCCGTAATCATTACAAAAAACCGGCATCATAACCAGCGCACCAATAAGCTCCACAGCAAAGGTTACTTTCAAAATAAACCATGTAAATCTTACAATTCCCCCCATTTTAGGAGCAGAAAGTGCGTCCTGCATAGTGCTTCGTTGCATAAGGGATATTTTCTTGCCAGAAAGCAAGGCAAAGCAAACTCCTACCGTTACTACTCCCAATCCTCCGATTTGAATAAGGACAAGAATTATTCCCTGACCGAAAGCCGACCAGTAGGAGGCTGTATCCTGTACCACAAGTCCTGTAACGCACACAGCAGAGGTCGAGGTAAACACAGCTTGGTTAAAGGGTGTTACCTGACCGTTTTTTGAAGATATAGGAAGCATAAGCAACAATGCTCCTACAAGAATAACTCCCGCAAATCCTAAGGTAATAATCTGAAATGACGTTAGGTGTCTTTTCTTATGTATATATTTTGACATAATAAAGCTCCTTAAATTTGTCTTTCAACAAATCATTCTGTATATAAAATATACCTATAATTAAAGAATGTCAATATGCTCTCCGTTAAGGGCTTTGTTCATACTTCTTACTGCACAGAATTTTCCGCACATTGAACAGGTATCCTCGTGCTCAGGCTTTCTGTCGTCACGAATTTTCTTAGCAGTTTCAGGGTCAATGGCACATTCCCATTGACCTTCCCAGTCAAGCTTTTGTCTTGCCTGAGCCATTTTGTCGTCTATTTCCCTTGCTCCTCGAACGCCCTTTGCAATATCGGCAGCGTGGGCAGCAATTTTTGACGCGATAATTCCCTGCTTAACATCGTCAACATTTGGCAAAGCAAGATGCTCCGCAGGAGTAACATAGCAAAGGAATGAAGCTCCGCTTGCAGCGGCAATAGCTCCCCCGATAGCGGAAGTAATGTGGTCATATCCGGGAGCAATATCTGTAACTAAAGGACCAAGCACATAGAAAGGAGCCCCTGAGCAGATTGTGCTTTGGATTTTCATATTAGCTGCAATCTGATCCATTGGCATATGACCGGGACCCTCAACCATAACCTGAACATCCTTTGCCCAAGCTCTCTTTGTTAGCTCCCCAAGTCTTACAAGCTCCTCAATCTGACAAACGTCGCTGGCGTCAGCTAAGCAGCCGGGACGGCAGGCGTCACCAAGGGAAATAGTTACGTCATACTCACGGCAGATTTCAAGTATTTCATCATAATACTCATAGAAAGGATTTTCGTTGCCTGTCATACACATCCAGGCAAATACAAGAGAACCCCCTCTTGATACAATGTTCATTTTTCTTTTATGCTTTTTAATCTGGTCAATGGTTTTTCTCGTAATACCGCAATGAAGTGTTACAAAGTCAACGCCGTCCTCAGCGTGAAGTCTTACAACATCAATAAAGTCCTGAGCTGTAAGTGTGTCCAAATCTCTCTGATAGTGAATAACAGAGTCATACACAGGAACTGTGCCTATCATTGCAGGACATTCGGAGGTAAGCTTCTGACGGAAAGGCTGAGTGTTGCCGTGGGAGGATAAATCCATAATTGCGTGAGCACCCATATTCACAGCTTCCATTACCTTTTCCATTTCAATGTTGTAGTCCTTGCAGTCACGGGAAACACCAAGGTTTACGTTAATCTTTGTTGAAAGCATTGAGCCGATGCCCTCAGGGTTAATGCACTTATGATTTTTGTTAGCACAGATTGCAACCTTGCCCTGTGCAACTAAGGGCATAAGCTCCTCTGTAGTCATTCTTTCTTTTTTTGCAACAGCCTCAAGCTCAGGTGTTACTATACCTTTGCGGGCAGCCTCCATTTGTGTTGAATAATTCCTCATTATAAAAGCCTTCTTTCTCAATTATTTTTAAGTAATTCATAGTTGTGTGCCATTGGTCCCCTGCCTCTGCCAAGGTCAAGCATTGCCAAAAGAGCATTGGAAATATACTCCTTTGCTTTTTTTACAGAGGTTTCCATATCAAAGCCCTTTGCAAGGTTTGAAGCAATGGCACTTGAAAGGGTACAGCCCGTACCGTGAGTGTTAGGGTTATTAACTCTTTTACCCTTAAACCACTTATATGCAGAGTTTTTGTAAAGCAAATCATTGGCGTCATTTACATTATGTCCGCCCTTGCACAATACTGCACAATTATATTTTTCGCTAATAATACCGGCTGATTTAACCATATCCTCCTGACTGTTAATTCTTATTCCGGAAAGTATCTCTGCTTCCGGAATATTAGGCGTAAGAATATCTGCAAGAGGAAAAAGCTTTTCTTTAAGTACCTCAATGGCGTCCTCGTTAATGAGTCTTGCTCCGCTTGTGGCAACCATTACTGTATCAACTACAATGTTTTCAGCTTTATACTCT
>CAMFZJ010000133.1 GCA_946004305.1 uncultured Clostridia bacterium
GTTTTGCCTTTTTTCAGTCCTTTGACTTTTATTGTGCGGGAGCTTGCTTTTGATATGATTTTAGCTTTTGATGTATTTGTGTATTTGTTGTTGATTGAAGAAGCCTTGCCCTTTAATTTAACAGATACAGTCTTGTTTTTCTTAACCGTAACAGTTTTTGCTGAAAGGGAAGGATCCTTCTTAACTGTGATTTTACACTTAACCTTACCAATTACAGATTTGTTTTTATTAAGCGTCATTGTAACAGTGGCTTTTCCTTTTTTTAGTGCAATAATTTTGCCTTTTGAACTTACTTTTACAATTTTTGAATTTGATGATTTATAGCTTAAAGCTGTTTTAGAGTCCAAATTTTTAACTGACAGACTGTAGGACCTGCCAACCTCCAAAGAACGTGAATAGGTAGAAACAGGAACCATTATTTCAGGTGTAATAGTTACAATTGTAGGTTCCTTTGTAGGCTGGATGTTTTCGGTAGGGCTTGTTATTTCTTCCGTGGAATCGGGGGGAGTAGTATTTACATTATATTTTATTTCATAAAGCTTATCCGAGTCATTAGGCGTAGGCTTTGAAGAAATATAAAACTTTCCGTCAAGCAGTATTGAAAAGCCGTAGATATAGCTTTTTATTGAAGAAGGCTTAATGTAAAATATTTCTCTCCGGGTACTTCCGGGCTTGAGCCTGTATACATTTGTTGTGTCATTATAGTAAATATACTCTCCGTCATAATGGAGATATGAATAGTTACCTTTCCAAAAAACATCAGATAAACCTTCAACATACCAGCGGTTTTCAATTTTGTTTATTTCAGAAACTGTGCCGGTTTCATTATTGTAGGCTAATAAAGCACCGTATTCACTTGCGCCGTAAAGATGGTTTATGTAGTAGTCTAAGCCGTTTATTTTGAATATTGCGGTTTCAACTCCTCGCCACCAATCAAGATTATACATATCATTGTCAGCTTTAAGTGATGAAATCCAGTCCGTATGCTTAAACTGGTTGTTTGTATCGTTATCGTAGGCTTCCATCTGTTTGTCACTAACAATGCAGAAGTCGTGGAAAACTCTGCCTATTGTGTCAGGTGTTGGGTCGTCATATGCTATGTCAATATGGTAGTAATATCCGTCAATATTTACAAGTGACCAGGCATGATTTACTTTAATACTTTGAATATATGCAGTTGGAATATTCAGCTTTTTCATAATATAGTTAAAAGCAAGAGTGTACCCTTCGCAATATGCCTTTCCTTTTACAAGTGCGCCATATGCAGTATAAACAGAGTAGTCGTCAGTTTCAACGTCGGCGTTATAGTATTGACAGTTAAGTGCAATCATATCGTGAACATAACGGCATTTTTCCATTGTTGTCCAGTCAGAGCCAATACCTGAGATTATTTTATTAGCAGCGTCATCAAGCTCCTGTTGTCTTGCTTGTACCTCTTCTTTTGTAAAAAGGTATGTGGGACGCAGAGAAATCAATGTGCTGTCCGGTCGTGAAACCGAAACCTCCAAAATGTGAGGATCAACATAGAACAACTCCGGACTTTCGCAAAGAATACTTGTGAAAATATCCTCAATATGCTTATCGGAAACCTTGTAATGTGTGTCCATAGAAATATCCTCTGTCATATTTACAAGCTCATTTTTAATCCGGGAAGTAATGGCAGGGTGGAGTTCCTGAACCTGTTTGCAGGTTAGAGTGTTAAGCAAGCTGTCCTCATTTGAAGCATTTGCAGTAATATCAAAGCTAATATTAGTTGAAACAAATGACAACAAAGCTATGAAAATAACCATAGTAAAAGAAATCAGCTTTTTCACACACAACACCTCCAACCAAGTTTTAAGCGACATACTGTTTGTAGAATAATGCGGGATTTATGTATGATTCTACAAAAAACAGTATACTCTTCCATACTTATTATAGAGGAATTATTCCCTTTAGTCAATAAACACTTTAACCGGTGAATTTTTTTCATTCTTTTGCATATAATTGAACAGTTTAATCCTTGGAGGGGTTGTATGTGAAAGGAATAGTGGAAGAAAGAGCCGCAATGTTAGGCGAATATATAATAGAAAGTAAGGCTACTGTTCGTTCAGCGGCAAAAAAATTTGGTATAAGCAAAAGCACTGTACATAAAGATGTAAGCCAAAGGCTGAAAAGCGTAAATCCTATGCTTTACAGAGAGGTTAAAGAAATACTTGAGCTTAATAAAAGCGAAAGGCATATTCGCGGAGGTATGGCTACAAAGAACAAGTATCTTCTAAAAAGAATAAACAAACACTAGGGCGGCTTAATAGCAGTCCTAGTGTTTGTTTATAAGTGAAACTATTATAAGCATTTTCTTTGAAATGTATGCTTTTAGTAGAATATTTCACTTGACCGATAAAAAATAAGGTTGTAAAATAATTAAGCAAAATAATAAACAAGGAGGATGAATATGGGTAAGATTTTTAAAAATATGATACCCTACTGGAAATCGGTAATTTTGATTATTCTGTTGCTTATAGTACAGGCTTGGTGCGATCTTGCATTACCGCAATATACATCAAACATTATTGATACAGGTATTCAAAATTCAGGTATAGAGCATATTCTTCCTGAAAAAATAACAGAGAAAGAGTATAACTATGCTACCCTGTTTATGAAGGATAGTGAGGCGAAAGCCTTTACAAACTCTTATGAAAAAAAGGATAAATTTTACTCAAGAACAGTCAATGACGAAAAGAAACTACAGGAGCTTGACGATAGACTATTAGTTCCTATTATGATGGATTACTCTATGTCCATGCTGCCGGTTGGCACATTTAAAGATATGTTATCTCAGCAGGTTTCGGGCGGAGATGATAATTCTCCCCTAAAAGAAGCAAATTTAGAGGATATTGAACAGCTTTTTGGGATAGAACTTAAAACCTTTACCCGTACTGATGAGGAAAACGATAATAAGGAAATTGAATGTATAGACCCGCGTCCTCTCTTTGAAAAGCTAAGCGAGGGAGTACAAATTCCTGACTTTGCTACAGGACAGGTACAGACAATTAAGCTAAGCAAAGATCAGCGTCTTTCTGCAAGAAAAGAAATGGAAGAAGAAATTGACAAAATAGGTACAAACACCCTTAAGTCCTCAGCTATTGCTTTTGCAATCGACAGGGACAGAGAAGCCGGAGTTGACGTTGACGCTATTCAGACAAACTATCTGTGGATTGCCGGGCTTAAGATGGGTGCAGTAGCCTTATTGCTTACCATAGCATCAATTTTTGTAGGTTTCTTTGCTGCAAGAACAGGTGCCGGAATAGGCAGGGATTTACGAGGAAAGGTGTTCAAAAATGTTGTAAGCTACTCAAATGCCGAAACAGACAAATTTTCAACAGCGTCACTTATTACCCGTACTACCAACGATGTGCAGCAGATACAGATGGTTAGCACTATGCTTTTGAGAATGGTTTTATACGCTCCTATTTTAGGAATAGGCGGTGTAATTAAGGTTTTGGGCACAGGCGCAAGTATGGCTTGGGTAATTGCACTTGCAGTGCTGGTAATTATTGGTATCGTTGCGATTCTTATGTCAGTAGCAATGCCGAAATTCCAGCTTATGCAGAAGCTTGTGGACAGGATAAATCTTGTATCCCGTGAGATTCTTACAGGTATTCCCGTAATAAGAGCTTTTAAGCGTGAGGAAAGAGAAGAACAGAGATTTGATAAGGCTAACAAAGACCTTACAAAAACAACATTGTTTACTAACCGTGTAATGACCTTTATGGCACCTCTTATGATGATACTGATGAACT
>CAMFZJ010000134.1 GCA_946004305.1 uncultured Clostridia bacterium
TGCTGCAAGCTTTAAAGCAGTTTTTTCATCAATACCGCATTGTGTTCCGCCCTGTGCTATGCCTTTAATAAACATATAAACAAATGCAGGCCCACAGCCTGAAACCGAACAGCCTGCGTCCATAAGACTTTCAGGTATTTCTGTTAAGTCACCGGCAGCTTTCATATTTTCTAAAAACACTTTAAGCTCATTATCGGTTGTGTTTGAAGTTTTGGTGTAAAGAATTTCTCCAAGTCCAACCTCAACAGGAGTGTTCGGCATAATTCTTATAACCTTATAATCTCCTCCTGCCATATTTTTAATGGTGTCTGTAGAAAGCCCCGCTGCCATTGTTACAAGGACAAAATCATCAGTTCTGCTTTTTAGAACATCAGCTATGCTGTTAAGCATTTCGCCCATCATCTGAGGCTTTACACCTAAGAAAATGTATTTGCAGTTTTTTGCAACATCTTCATTGGTGCCGGCAGTACAGCCGATTTTTTCAGCAAGAGCCTGAGAAATTTCAGCAGGCTTATTTGCAAGCAAAATATCCTTTGTGCTTTTTCCGACTGCCTTTGCCAATGCTCCCCCCATATTTCCTGTTCCGATAAATCCAAATAAATAACTCATATTATCACCTTATATGTCCGTTGCCTTTAATTATATACTTGTATGTTGTTAATTCAGAAAGTCCCATAGGACCTCTTGCGTGAAGCTTCTGAGTTGAAATACCCATTTCACAGCCTAAGCCAAATTCTCCGCCGTCAGTAAAGCGTGTGCTTGCATTTACATAAACTGCGGCGCTGTCAATGCTCTTTGTGAATTTTTCACAGGCGGTTTTATCATCAGAAATAATGGCTTCGCTGTGACCTGTTGAGTGAGTGTTAATGTGGTCGATTGCTTCATCAACATTGCCCACAACTTTAATCGCCAGAATATAATCAAGAAATTCTGTATCAAAATCATTTTCACCGGCTTTTACGCCCTCAATGATTTTTGACGCTTTCTCATCAAGTCTAAGCTCAACAGGATTTTCTTTTCTGTTATCAACCAGTCTTGATTTAAGCATTGGTAAAAATTTTCCTGCGATTTTCTCATTAACTACGCATACTTCCTCTGCATTACATACAGAAGGTCTGCTTGTTTTTGCATTTTCAATGATTTTTACAGCCATTTCAAGGTCTGCGCTTTCATCAACGTAAATATGACAAATTCCTGTGCCTGTCTGAATACAAGGAACAGTAGCGTTTTCCACACAAGCAGAAATCAAACCTTTACCGCCACGGGGAATAAGCAAATCTACATATCCGTTAGCAGTCATAAGCTCGGTGGAGCTTTGCCTTGTTGTATCTTCCACCAAAAGTACCAAATCCTTGCTGAGTCCGGATTTTTCAAGTCCCTTTTGCAGAGCCTTTACTATAGCTTTTGCACTGTTGTGTGCTTCTTTTCCGCAACGCAATACACATACATTACCGCTTTTTATTGCAAGTGCAGCGGCGTCAGAGGTTACGTTCGGACGGCTTTCGTAAATTATCGCTACAACTCCCAAAGGAACAGCAGTCTTTTCAATAATAAGTCCGTCATCCCTTTTGGTTGTGCTTAATACTTTTCCAACCGGTGAAGGAAGTTTTGCAACCTGTCTTACACCCTCAGCCATTGATTCAATGCGTTCCTTGTTAAGAGAAAGTCTGTCAAGCATAACTTCGCTTACAGTACCCTTTGCTTTTTCTAAATCAGCTTTGTTTTCTGCTAAAATCAAGTCTGCATTTTCCACAAGGCTGTCTGCCATTTTCAGCAAGCCTTCGTTCAGTTGCTCCACAGTAGCAAGGTTAATTTGTGATTTTGCATTTTTAGCTTTTTGTAAAATTTCTAATGTTGTCATTTTTTCATCCCCAAAAATCTTGTACATGTGCCTTCACCGTTTACAATATCATAAAGTATATTAGGATTTTTGCCGTTGGCAATTACCATATCAATACCGTTTTTAGTAACTTCCCTTGCAGCTTTTATTTTAGTAATCATACCGCCTGTGCCAAAGGCAGAGCTTTCTTTCCCTGCAAGGCTTTCAATTTCCTCAGTTATTTCAGGCACAACCTTAATCAGCTTAACATCATCATACTTAGTAGGATCCCCTGTGTAAAGACCGTCAATATCCGAAAGTATAATAAGCATATCAGCCTTCACAGTATTTGCAACTGTTGCACCTAAGGTATCATTGTCACCGATAACAATTTCGTCAGTTGTAACGGTATCGTTTTCATTTACTATAGGAATTACTCCAAGTTCAAGAAGTCTGAATAAAGTATTGTTAAGGTTTTTGCCGTAGTCCTCGATTGCTACAAATGCGCCTGTAAGCAATATCTGAGCTACAGTATGGTTATATTCGGAAAACAGCTTGTCATATGTATACATCAGTTCACATTGACCTATTGCGGCTGCTGCCTGCTTTGTAGGAATATCATCAGGCTTTTTTGTTAATCCGATTTTTCCAAGTCCCATACCTATGGCACCTGATGAAACCAGCACAATTTCGTTGCCAGCGTTTTTTAAATCCGATATTACCTTGCACATTTCTTCAACTCTTTTAATATTTAGGAGTCCTGTTTTGTGAGCAAGGGTGGATGTGCCAACCTTAATAACAATTCTCATCTTGTCCACTCCGAACTATATGTAATACTAAAACAAGGAAATGCTTAATTGTTCTTAGCATTTCCTTGTTAATTATAGTACGATATTATATTTTAGTCAACTGAATCCCCTTTTGTGATGGTCCGTCCGGAACATTGCCTTTGTAGTCATATCTTGAGCCGTGACAGGGACAGTACATTTTATTCCCATATTATCCCTCTTTGATGATTATTCAAAAGTAGTATGGACAATTTTTCCAATATTATTAGCTATGTATAGTATTCAAAATAAAAATAAACCGAGATTTCTCTCGGCTTAAGTTTGTATGTTTGTTAATTAATGTTATTTTACCAAGTTAATTAATTTCGCTCAAATCTTTAATTACCTCACCTGCAATTATCAGTCCTGCAACTGAGGGAACAAAGGCTGTACTGCCCGGTGCAGGACGATTTCCTTTAAGCTCCTCATTAGTGTATTTGGGAGTTATGGGCTGTTCCTGTGAATATACAACCTTCAGCTTTTTAATGCCACGCTTTTTTAACTCACTTCGCATTACTCTCGCTAAGGGACACACAGAGGTTTTGTAAATGTCGCAAACCTGAAATGCTGTAGGGTCAAGCTTATTTCCTGCACCCATTGAGCTTATTATGGGAGTACCTGATTTCTGCGCCTGCACAACAAGCTGAATTTTACCGCTGACTGTGTCAATAGCGTCAACAATATAGTCATAATTTTCAAAGTCAAATTCATCGGCAGTTTCAGGAGTATAGAAGGTATTGTAAGTGTTTACAGCTACCTGAGGATTTATTTCCAAAAGCCTTTCCTTAGCTACGTCAACCTTATATTTGCCGATAGTTTTGTGGGTTGCAAAAAGCTGGCGGTTGATATTTGTAAGGCTTACTGTGTCATTGTCTATTATGTCAACTGTGCCTACACCGCTTCGCACCAAAGCTTCCACAGCGTGGCCTCCTACGCCCCCTAAACCAAATACTGCCACCCTTGAATTAGAAATTTTTTCCATGCTTTCTTTACCAAGGAGCAGTTCTGTTCTTGAAAATTGGTTTATCATAACATCACCTTTAAATCAAGCAAATCTGAATATAATAATAGTCAAATATATAATCTGTCTCTTATACACATCTCCGAGCCCACGAGACGTAGAGGAAT
>CAMFZJ010000135.1 GCA_946004305.1 uncultured Clostridia bacterium
GTATAAGAGACAGAATATTATGAATAAACCTATGGCTTTAATATTATAAAATATACCGATAGTTTATTTTATATCAAATTTTCTACAACAATTTTATATCCACAATCTTCATCTGACATTCCCTGCTTTGAAACTCCAACTTCCTCACACCACAAAACGGTACTTCCATCTGATATGAGGACAAGACTATCACGTTTTTCCTGTGGGATTTTCAGCTCATTTAAAAGCTTTTTTAAGGATTTTGTAACATTTCTGTAGGGTAATGTAAATGTATCTTTCTGTCTGCGTGTTCTTACAACAGGGGACTTTTTTAATATATCATATGAAAGCAGTTCCTTGTGATTATGATTTTTTAATTCTAATACGGAATAATTATTTCCGTTAAAATTAAAATTCATATTTGCCGAAAACTCTTGAACAGGAAATTTATCTTTAACGGTTCTGCTTTTTGTAAACCTTAAAACTCCCTGCTTGCATATTGCTCTCACATTGTCAGGTATATCTACACATCCGCCTTTTTCTATACAATGCACAAGGCTTTCAATGTGGCAGTTTTCAGGCTTGCCTCCGGCTTTCTTTACAATTTTCAAGAGGGCTGTTTTCTTTACTGCATTATTAAGAGTGTTAATGTACTCTGCATTATAGCCATTATCGGATTTTGCTTTAGCTATGGCATCATCAGCTAAGTCATGAATACAATCATTTATTTCAATAAAGCTTCGGCTGTTCTTAACTGCTGTTATATCAAAGCTTGGATTTATTTCCTTTAGCAAGGGAATAATATTATGGCGAATTTTGTTGCGGGTATAGTCTGTAGTTAAGTTTGTACTGTCAGTTACAAAACTAAGGTTATTATCCTTACAATAGTTTTCCACCTGTTCTCTTGTAATATAAATCAAAGGTCTGATTATATAGTCACGCTTTGGAACAATTCCGCACATTCCCTGCAATCCGCTTCCTCTTACAAGATTGAAAATAAGAGTTTCTGCATTATCCGAGGCGGTGTGGGCTGTTGCGATTTTGCAATTATATTTATTATGAAGCTCCTTGAAAAATTCATAGCGAACATTTCTTCCGCAAAGCTCTGTGCTGATTTTCTGTGCCTTTGCAAGTTTATTTACATCGACACTTTTTATAAAAAGCTCCACATTATTATCTTCACAAAGCTTTTTTACAAAGCTTTCATCCCTTAATGCTTCCTCTCCACGAATATTGTGGTTTACATGGGCAGCCATAACAGTAAGGCTGTACTTATCTTTAAGGCTTAAAAGAACATTAAGAAGTGAAACTGAGTCTGCTCCGCCGGACAAAGCAACTATTACCTTGTCACCCTTATTGAGCATATTATTCTGAGAAATTGCAGAGTCGGCTAGAGAAATAAAATTACTCATCCCTGTTTCGCTCCACAGAAGTAAAACGCATAAATTCTCCCTGCCAATGGAGCTGTACTGTTGTAGTTTCGCCGTGACGGTTTTTAGCTACAATACATTCACCGCTGTTCTGGTCAGCTGTTACAGCCTGAGAGGAGGCTTCTGCCTTTCCTCCCTTATCCCCATAGTAACCCTCACGATACAGAAAAAGGATAATATCTGCGTCCTGCTCAATTGAACCTGACTCACGAAGGTCTGAAAGCATAGGGCGATGATCCTGACGGGCTTCAGCGGCACGGTTTAACTGTGACAGACAGATTACCGGCACGTTGATTTCCTTTGCAAGAATTTTCAAATTTCTTGTGATTTCCGAAACTTCCTGCACACGATTATCAATTCTTCTTCCGCTTGTCATAAGCTGGAGGTAGTCGATTACTACTAAATCTATATTTCTAAGCCGTCTTAGCTTTGACTTAATTTCTGCAACGGTAATACCCGGAGTATCGTCCAGATAAAAGTCACTTTTAGACAGCACGTCACCGGCTGCTACAAGTCTGCCCCATTCTTCATCGGACAACTTGCCTGTTCTGAGCTTGGTACCCTGAACCAGGGCTTCTGTGGACATAAGTCTTGAGGCAAGCTGTTCCTTTGTCATTTCCAAAGAAAAGAAAGCTACTGTTTTCTTTGCTGTTGACGCAACATAACGTGCAATGTTTAAAGCAAAGCTGGTTTTACCCATACCGGGACGCGCGGCAAGTAATATTAAGTCAGAACGGTTAAGTCCCGTAATTACTCTGTCCAGGTCGCTGATACCTGAGGGAATGGGCTTTAGCAAATCGTCAGTATTGCTGTTTAATGCATCAAGCCTGTCAAATTCCTTAAGAATAACTTTTGAAAGAATTTCCAGTCCCTGAGTGGTTTTGCCGCGTCTGATGTCAAAGATTTTCTGCTCAGCAGAATCTATAAGCACAGATGGCTCCAATTCTCCTGAGGAAGCTTCGGAAACAATATCCTGTGCAGCAGTAATCAGGCTTCGGACATCATACTTTTCTCTTACGATTTTTGCGTATTCCTTTGCGTTGGAAATTGAGGGACAGTTCTGGGCTAAATCCATAAGGTAGGTTTTGCCTGTAGCATCATCAAATTGCCTGTCCATTTTCAAGGCTTCAAGTAATGTTACAAAATCAATATTCTTTCCCCGATTGAATAAGTCAAGTATTGTGGAATAAATAATGCGATGATTTGTAACGTGGAAATACTTAGCGTCACCGAGAATTTCAACAATATCGTCAAGCACATTGCCGTCCAAAATTATTGCGCCCAGTACCGCCTGTTCGGCTTCAGGACTATAAGGCAGGTTCAGTCCGTCATATCCAGTTTTAATATTCACATCTGCCATAGTTAATATCCTTATTTTAAACGTCTTTTATAGTGTAACTCAATATGCATATTACACAATATGTATATTTAATCTATTAATCTACGTCTTGTACCAAAATTTTGATTGTTGCTGTGATTCCTGTGTACAGTTTTACCTCAGCGGTAAACTCACCGTGAGTTTTAATATCTGAAGAAAGAGAAATCTTCCTTTTATCTACATTAATGTGATATTCCTGCTTAATGCTTGCAGAAATTTCCTTGGCTGTAATACTGCCGAAAAGCTTTCCGTTTGCACCGGCTTTTGCCTGCATAACAAAGGTCTTGCCTTCAATTAAGCTTTTATCGTGTTCAGCCTGTGCTTTCTGAGTAGCAATTTTATAGTTCTTGCTGTCCTCAGCATTTTTGTATTCATTCATAGCCTGTGCGTTAGCTTCCTTTGCCAGCTTCTTTGGGAAAAGAAAATTTCGTGCGTAACCGTCAGCCGCATTAACAAGCTCGCCTTTTTTTCCTAAGGCTTTTACATCCTGTAATAAAATAACTTTCATAACATAATCCTTTCTTAAATTGTAAAAGATTAATTACCCTTGTCCGAGGACAAATCCTCTTTTACTGAATCTATTGCTTCAAGCAGTTGATTTTTTGCCTGATTAATTGTTATATTTTTAAGCTGAGCCGCAGCCATATTCTGGTGGCCTCCCCCACCCAGCTTTTCCATAATAATCTGAACATTCAGCTTGCCGTAGCTTCTGGCTGAGATACTGATTTCTTTTTCACTGTTTCTGAAAATCACGAAGCTTGCCATAACATCAGCTACCGCCAAAAGCTCGTCTGCCGCCTGTGCGGATACAAGACGTATGTTTTCAAATTTTTCTTCGCAAACTGCAATTGCACAGTTACCTATGATTTCCGAGTTGCTGACAATCTTGTACTTTTCCTTATAGGTTTCCAGACTATTTGCAAACAGCTCCTTGGTTTTTACTGTATCTGCACCCTTTTTTCTAAGGAAA
>CAMFZJ010000136.1 GCA_946004305.1 uncultured Clostridia bacterium
AGTTTATATACTATATTAAAATGCTAATATACAAAAAATAACGCCCTGCTAAAAGCAAAGCGTTAGATAAATATACTGTTTTATACATTTACTGTAGCAACGTGATAACCCAGATAACAATAGCCATAACCTGCACCTGTTGTTAAATTACCCTCCCATGGGTCAAGAATTTTAAAGTCACTTAGACTCGTTCCATTACCTGTGTATCCATAGAAAGTAACATAATGGGTCGATGAAGCCCCTGTGCTAAGCAAGCCCACACAAGCTCGGTTATTATCTATCTCTGATTTTATAGTGCTTAGCATTTCTGCTGATGAGCCTAAACGTCTGTATGTACCGCCGTTCCAGTTACAGCCTCCCCCATACCAAAAAGCACTCGGAGCTTTCATTGTGCCGGTTACCTGATAATAAGCATAAGCAAAAGAATATGCGCTGCACATAATTGTAGAACTTGGATAGGCGTAATCGGTTTGACAGCCGATTTTAGATGAAATCTCTGACATTTTACTGTCTGAGATATTAATAACTCCTGATGTTTTCTTTTTTACTGTAAGCTTACAGAAGTCCTTAATACCGTTACATTCAGCAACTATTTTTACTTTACCGGCATTTTTACAGGTAACCTTACCGTTTTTACTTACAGTTGCCACTTTTTTATTAGTGCTATAAAAAACCGGCTTATAATAATCATAGTTTAAATCTGCCTTAATTTTAAACTTGTCCCCTACTGATTTTTTTGAATTGAATTTCTTAATATCAATTTTTAATGAATGTTTTTCAGGGCCGAAAGTATTTTCTTCCAATTTGTTTAGAATGTATTTGTTAAGGTCTGCAGGAAGATTTGTTTGTTCTAGCTTTGTTTCTGTTTTTTGCTTTGAGCTTTCCTCTAACGCCATTGCATTAGTACCATAAGAAGCCAGCAAAGCAACTGCAAGAAAACTTGCAAGAAATTTGTTCTTCATATAAACTCCTTAATTAATTTTGTCAGAGTTTTTCTGACTTATTCTTTCAAACTGTAACAATATTGTAACAAATTTCCGCCTATTAAGTCAAGAAATCCCTGAAAATATGGAGGTTTATACAAGTATATTCTGTATTAGAATTATTCTTTTGTTGAATTTTATATTCTAATTTGGAATTAAAAATACAGTTGCATAAAATTAATGATAGTATAAGATAATTTTTGTGCAACATTTTCTTGCAAAAAATACTATTTTTGCAAGAAAAACAGCAGCTAAATTTATATAGCTGCTGTTAGATTATTTATTATGGTAATATATGTAATATAAGTTATTCTAAATCTTCAACCGGTTTATAGTACAAACTAAGGAACATCTCAAAAAACTTATCTTCATCAACATAAAACTCAGCGAACTCATTGCCCTTTTTGACTTTACCGGGAACGCTGTTAATGTGAAACTCATTGTATCCCCCTCTTATGGCTGTAATAGCCAAATGGGTGATTTTAGAAGCGTTCAGGTTTGTACATATATAGGGTTGTGCCACATTAAATATATTGATTGGTGTTGTGATATTCTGTTTAGTCTGACTGATTAATGAACTTGCAAAGCTTTCCAAATATACTCTCTGTCTTTCCATACGGAGGTTATTCCCCTCAACAGTTTCGTGGCTTCTGGAACGAACAAAAGACTGTGCCTGACTTCCTTTAAGAGTATATGTTTCGCCGGCTACGAAGGTACCGATTGTTTCCGGGGATACGACTGTAACCCCGCCCATAGCGTCATTAATTTCCCCTATACCCTGCAAATCCAATGATAAATAAGAATTAATAGGAACATTATAGAAAAGCTGTTTTACAGCAGTAAGCTCATTGCGACAGCTTGATTCTGCACCGTCACCGTAGGCGTAGGCAAGACATATCTGAGCTTTTTGGGTTTCAATATAGTTACCCTCAGATGAATAAATACCAATATCTGTCATTGTTTCACGAGATATATTTACAAGGTTAGTATCCCCTGTTTCAGTATCTATTGTAATTAAAAACAATGCGTCTGCATTTCCTCCTGTGCCTATATGGCCGTCAACATTACCCAGGGTTTCCTTATCAATACCCATACAAAGGATAGTTCCTATGTTTTCATTATACTTATATTCAGTTCCTTTGTAGGTAATGTAAAGTCCGTTGTCATAGTTTTCAACATTATCCGGAACTGCAATTGACAGATTATCGGCATTGGTAAGCTCGGACTTGCCCAGCATATTAAGACATACAACTGTACTGATTAACAGTATTATTAAAGCAAGAAGTGTTGAGATAATACCTATACAAGCTTTCTGCCACTTTTTAAAACGTTTTTTTCTGTGTTTATGTTTACTTTTTCTCTTATACAGTGAATTTCGGAGTTTTCTTTTTCTACTTGATTTACTCTGTCTGAAAACATAATCATCCAAGTCATCATAAGCAGAAGCTTTACTGTTAGTGTCTTTATCCATAATTGCAGCTTCATCATGATCTACCGGAGCAGCTAAATCAATTTCTTCTTTCATACTTGATTCAGTATAGCTCTGCTCCGTAGTTTTATCAGATTTTATTAATTTAGCAAATCCAACATCATCACTATCTGCCATTGGATTATAGTTATGATTTCTTCCGTTACTCTGTAAGCTCATTCTTTATTAGTACCCCCTGTACCAAAAATCTTCCCTGACCGCTATTAAGGCAAGTACTAAGTGTTACAACCCTGTCTTTTACGGTTAGCTTATGGTCAAGCGTCTTGCGGACATTCTTTACGCTTGAACGTGGATTTTGAATCATCTTAAGATAGTCTTTGAAAACTTTATTTTCGGAAAAATTAAAAGAATTCATTATATGTCTGTCATCATAATTATGAGCAGACACAATCTCATATGTCAGTTTTCTTTCGGGTGTATATATGTAGAAATACTTATGTTTTTCAAAGAAATCTTCATCCTCAAATTTATGAAGCGTTGCAAACATTGAGCCGTTTATCATATTATGGCCGTAAAGCACAGTTACCCTGTCAGTCATTTCCGTTCTGTTACAGTATTCCGCATATATTGAACCAGAGTAGCTGTAATTACCGTAAATATCCTTATGAAGATAATAATCGTCTCTTTCTTCACTTTGAAGCAAGGGATAATCCACCTTAGTCCCGGGAACATAAAGCCATGCAAATACTTCTTTATTTGTCTTTTGCAGGGATTTAAAATCAATAGGATTGTCTATTACCTTTTCTTTAGGAGTAGTTTCTTCTAATGAAACCTTTGAGTTAAGCTCCTGATAGTTTTTATCTGCTTCATAGTCTTTATATGTATTATATAAAATGTTGCCCACAATACCGAGAATAATTAAAAGAATGACGATAATTATTCCGGCTATTATCTTACTTATTGTTTCTTTTTTCATATATATCACCAAATTTCAACAGATATATTATATTACCAATAAGGGCAAGTGTCAATTTAAAATAAAAAAATCCCATGCAAAAGCAAGGGATTTTCTTGAAATTTTGATTAATTATTTATTATTTTTTGCAAGCTTAACACCTAGGGCGCCAACTACAACTGCTAGAACTGAAATCAAACCTATTACATAGAAAATACTTTCCGCACCGGTCTGTGGTGAAACAGGGCTTTCATTCTGACTTACAGATGTATTTGATGAAGGACCTCCGCCGATTTTTTCAAAGTATGGTTTAGCTTCAATGTCGCCTTTAAGAAGTAGCTTTAATTTAGGGCTGTTTAAGTCACC
>CAMFZJ010000137.1 GCA_946004305.1 uncultured Clostridia bacterium
AGCATCTCTTTTTACCAAAAAATTTATGCTTGAAAATATTAATATACATATGTATAATTAGTTTATAAACTACAAAGGAGCTTTTAAAATGACAATTGCTGAAATCCAACAGGAAATATTGAGAATAAAAAAGGAAAGAGATATTTGTATTTTGGCACACAGCTATCAGGCAAGGGAAATCTTGGAAGTTGCTGATTTTACAGGAGATTCCTATAAACTAAGCGTTGACGCCAGCAAGTCCACTAATAAAAACATTGTGATGAGCGGGGTTAGATTTATGGCTGAAACCTGTAAAATCCTTGCCCCTGAAAAGAGAGTTTTTCTTCCTAATCCCCACGCAGGCTGTTCTATGGCTGACCAGATGGACAAACAGCTTATTTCTCAGGTTAAGGAAAAGTATCCTGACTATACTGTTGTAGCATATATTAATACAACTGCCGATTTAAAAACAATTTGTGATGTTTGTGTAACATCTTCCTCTGCTGTTGAGATTTGCAGAAAAATAGAAAATGATAATATTTTGTTTATTCCTGACTGTAACTTAGGGGATTATGTTGCCAAACAGCTTCCTGAAAAGAACTTCAAATTACTGTCCGGCGGATGTCCTATTCACGCCTGCGTAAATACTGATGACGTTAAAAAAGCTAAAAGCTTATATCCTAACGCAGAGGTTCTTGTACACCCTGAATGTACACCTGATGTTGTGGCTATGGCAGATTATGTCGGTTCAACATCAGGAATTATGAACTATGCAATTAATTCTGACAAGAAAGAATTTATTATCGGCACTGAAATAAGCATTGCCGAGCATTTGCAGTATATGTGCCCTGACAAGAAATTTCACTATCTGTCACTAAAGCTGATTTGTCCAAATATGAAATCCACTACATTAGTTGACCTTTACAACTGTGTTAAGGGTGACGCAGGGGAAGAAATTATACTTGATGATGCTACCATAGGGGACGCTAAAAAGTGCATTGACGAAATGATAAGGCTTGGTTAATATGGCAAAAAAGGCATTAATTGCAATGAGTGGCGGTGTTGACAGCTCTGTTGCAGCACTTCTGACAAAAGAACAGGGCTATGATTGTATCGGTATTACAATGAAGCTCTATGATAATGAAGATGTAGGTATTAAGAAGGAAAACACCTGCTGTAGTATTGATGATATTGATGACGCAAGGGCTGTTTGCAGAGTTCTTAATATCCCCTACTATGTTTTCAACTTTCGTGACAGCTTTAACGAACAGGTAATAGACAGGTTTATTAAGGCTTACGAAAACGGCTCAACTCCAAATCCTTGCATTGACTGTAACAGATATATTAAGTTTGACAAGCTTATGCACAGAATGAAGGAGCTTGATATGGACTATGTTGTTACAGGTCACTACGGAAGAATTGAATTTGATGAAGAGCTTAAGAGGTTTATACTGAAAAAAGCTGTAGACAAAACTAAAGACCAGAGCTATGTTCTGTATTCTCTAACCCAAGAACAGCTAAAGCACACCCTATTCCCTCTCGGCTCTTTGACTAAAGAGGAAGCAAGAAAAATCGCCGAAAAGCACAACTTTGTTAATGCAAGAAAACACGACAGTCAGGACATATGCTTCGTGCCTGATGGAAAATATGCTGAATTTATTGAGCAATATACCGGCAAAAAATATCCCTGCGGTGATTTTGTTGACAGGGACGGTAACATACTCGGTGAGCATAAAGGCATCATTAGATATACAATCGGACAAAGAAAGGGCTTGGGACTTTCACTTCCTGAGCCTATGTATGTTTGTAAGAAGGATCTTGAAAACAATAAGGTTATTCTCAGTGATAATGAAGGATTATTCTCTAAGGAGCTGTTTGCAAATAATCTTAACCTTATAACCTGTGAGAAAATTGAAACTCCTATAAAGCTAAAAGCCAAAGTCAGATACAATCAAAAAGAACAGCCTGCTACTGTAGCTCAAATTGATGATGACAGACTGCACATTGTATTTGATGAGCCACAGCGGGCAATATCTAAAGGACAGGCAGTTGTTCTTTATGACGGGGATATTGTTGTTGGCGGGGGAACAATTGAATAACAAGTCAAAGCACGGTGAGAAATCAGCCGTGCTTTTATTCTTATATATTTATGCAGAATTTGCATAAGCATATTCATTTTTGTGAATTATTGCATTGAGGAGCGTATTGTAAAAAAATTATCATCAACCTATAATAGAATAAAGCTAAAGAAAAAAGCTTTAGCAAATCAATAAATATTTTGATTATTCAAGAATTAATAAACTAAATACTAAGGAGAAGAAGTTATGTTGCTGTACAAAAATTTTTGTAAAGAAACTGTTGATGAAAAGGGAGTATTAAAAGAATTTACCCTTGACTACCCTGAAAACTACAACTTCGGTTATGATGTTGTTGACGAAATGGCAAAAAAAGCTCCGAACGATATTGCTGTTCAATGGACAAATACAGAAAAAGAGAAACGCACTTTCACATTTGCAGACATAAGCAGACTAAGTAATCAGGCTGCAAATGTATTCACCGCCAATGGTGTTAAAAAAGGCGACAAGGTTTTGCTTATTCTTAAAAGAAACTATGAATACTGGTATATTGTACCTGCTCTGCATAAGTTGGGGGCTGTAATTATTCCTGCTACAAATATGCTGACTGTGGATGATTTGACCTATAGAATAGAAACAGCTGACATAAAATTTGCAGTATCCACCCCTGACGGTACAACAGCAGAGGATTTGCTGGCTGCTGCAAAGATTAAGCCTCAGCTTAAAACTGTTTTTGTAGTACGAAAAGATTTAGAAGGTACAATCAATTTTACAAAAGAGATGGAGCTTGCTCCTGATACTCTAAATAGGGTTGATACAAAAGCAACTGACCCTATGCTTATATATTTTACTTCCGGAACAACAGGGTATCCAAAGGCTGTTACACATAATCACACCTACACACTTTCTCACATTATTACCGCCCGCTACTGGCAGAATGTAAAAGAAAAGGGTCTGCACTTAACTGTTGCAGAAACAGGCTGGGGCAAGGCTTCCTGGGGGAAAATTTACGGACAATGGCTTTGCGGATGCGGAGTTATGGTTTATGATTTCGATAAGTTTTCACCGGGAAAGCTTCTGAAAGTCATACAGGATTACAAGGTAACTTCTTTCTGTGCGCCTCCAACTGTTTACAAATATTTTATAAAAAAAGGTATGGACAATTACGATTTATCAAGTCTTGAGCATATTTCAACTGCCGGAGAGGCTTTAAATCCCGAGGTATTTCAACAGGTTTACAACCAAACAGGACTTAGGCTAATGGAAGGCTTCGGTCAGACAGAGTCTGTATTAATGCTTGGAAATTTAGTAGGTACCGAACCAAAGATAGGCTCATTGGGAAAGCCCACACCTTTATATAATACAAAAATTGTTGACACTAATAACAATCAGCTAAAACCTATGGAGGTTGGAGAAATTGTTGTAGAGCCAAAGGAAAACCAGCACGGCATCTTTATGGATTACTGCGGAAACAGCGAGCTGTATCAAAAGGTATGGGAAAACGGAGTATATCACACCGGTGACACAGCATATATGGACGAAGACGGCTATTACTGGTATGTGGGCAGGATTGACGACCTTATCAAAACCAGAGGATTCAGAGTGGGTCCCTTTGAAATTGAAAATATCCTTATGGAACATCCTGCTGTTATTGAATGTGCTGTTG
>CAMFZJ010000138.1 GCA_946004305.1 uncultured Clostridia bacterium
ATTCCTCTACGTCTCGTGGGCTCGGAGATGTGTATAAGAGACAGAACCTTATCTGCGTAATAATATATAAACTCCGTTACTGTCGGAACGCCCTTCTTTGGGTTTATATATGCGGTGTAGTTCTTCTCCAGGGTTTCTATGTCTGTGTTGCGCCATGCATGATTAATTGCTGTTTGCATAGCTCTTTCAACACTTGCATCTGTTTTTGAATACGCTTTTGCAATCTCTGCACACAGATTGCTCCTTTTCTTGTTGCAGGTAAGCTCAATGGCGTCCCTTAAATATTGCCTGCCCTTAAGCTTTGGACTTATTCCTATTTTATCAAGCTCAATATTAATCTGATCCTGCATTTTTTCAATATAATCAATGCTGATTTTTAACCTGCTGACAGGCTTGTCTATTGCAGGGTAATCAAATGTAATGCCGGTTTCTTCAAAGGTTAACAGGAAATTCAGTATCATCTCAACACTATAATCATTCTGATTTTTGGTTATGACAAAATCTGCACCAAGGTTTCTCGCTGCAGAATGTGTGATTGCGCTTATGTTGTTTGTTACTACCAACACAAATGGCTTTTTGGGTAGATTTAGTTTGTTTAATTCTTTTAGAAAGGATAGTCCGTTTCCTTTGCCTTTGTGCAATTCTAAGTCTAATACAATTGCTGTAGGCGGATTCTTCTTTATCATCTCAATGGCTTCATCAGCGTCAGCCGTGCTTCCGGATAGGTGAAGCTGTCCGTAATAAGGAACAAGTGTTTTGTATTCATTGCAGGTTTTTATGTCGTCTTCAATTAAAACCAAATCTATTTTTGCCATTTTTACTCACCTCACAAACATTATACTACAAAAACCAACATTTACCAATATATTTCTACATTTTTCCCAATAAAAACCAATTTCTGCATTGGTATTCTTATTCTAAAATTTCCTTATGGGTTGCTATGTTTAAGGAGTTGGTGAAATGAGCAATGAATTTGGAAAATTCATTAAAGAAAAGCGTACGGGAAAAGCGCTTAGTATGAGGATTTTTGCAAATTTAACAAAAGAGTCGGTGGCATATATTTCCAGTATTGAAAACGGCCGGCGAACAGCTCCGTCCGAAACTGTCCTTGAAAGGTTTGCAGATGTATTGTGTCTAAGTAATAAGGATAGATTCTATATGTTTGATCTTGCGGCTAAATCTAAAGCTAAGCCCGCCTTAGCTACAGATTTAGTAACGTATATAAACGAGAATAAACATATTCGTGATGTTCTGAGATTATCGAAAGAACTTAATGTAGAATCCTCCGATTGGGAAAATTTTATGAAAGTCATAGAGTGTAAGTACTTAAAATAAAAACAAATATATCATCGATACAATGCAATGCTGATTGTGACCCATGCCTACAGTTATAGCCTTCTCTATAGCTGTAGGCTTTCTTGTTACCAATCCGGTAAGACAGATAATTGAAAGAAAAACACCGAACTTTGAATAATCAAAGCTCGGTGCTTTTATCATTTATTCATTTATTTCTGCTCTGTTAATAGCGTTGAGAACACCTAATATTGAAGCAAAGTTTACGTTTGAATCAATGCCTACGCCAAAGATATTCTTTCCGTCAGGCTTTTGCAATTCAATGTAAGAAACAGCCTTGCTGTCACTTCCTCCTGAAATAGCGTGCTGACTGTAGTTTACAAACTTGTATCTGTCCATATTAACAGGCTCAAGAGCTTTGAAGAATGCGTCAATAGGACCGTTTCCAACTCCATTGAGAATAACAACAGCATCACCGTCAATCTTCATCTTGCCTTTAAAGTGAACATAATGCTTGTTGTTTTCGCTTTCCTCATAAACCTTATGATTAATAAGCTCATACTTCTGCTTAATATTAAGGTAATTATCCTCAAATACTTTTAAAAGCTCTTTCGGAATAAGCTCTCTGCCTAATTCCTCGCATTTGCTCTGAACAAGCTTAGCAAACTCAGGGTGCATACGTTTTGGCATATCATAACCGAAGTTATGATTCATAACAAAAGCCGCACCACCCTTACCACTCTGAGAATTGATTCTGATAATCGGCTCGTATTCACGTCCCACATCAGCAGGGTCAATTGGCAGGTAAGGAATTTCCCAGTAGTCTGAGTCTGTTTCTTTCATATATATGTGGCCTTTGTTAATTGCGTCCTGATGTGAACCGGAGAAAGCTGTAAATACTAAATCACCAACATATGGGTGACGTGGGTCAATCTTCATATTAGTACATCTTTCATATACATCCCTAAGCTTTGGCAAGTTGTACAAATCAAGCTCAGGGTCAACACCCTGCGTAAACATATTAAGTCCAACAGTAACAATATCAAGGTTGCCTGTTCTTTCACCGTTTCCAAAAAGTGTACCCTCAACTCTTTCCGCACCGGCAAGCAACGAAAGCTCAGTAGCTGCTACACCACATCCCCTGTCATTGTGAGGGTGAACGCTGATAATAGCAGCCTCTCTGTTTGGTAAATGCTTGATAAAGTATTCAACCTGATCAGCATATGTGTTTGGAGTGCACATCTCAACTGTATTTGGAAGATTAAGAATAACAGGATTTTCCTTTGTTGAGCCTAATGTATTCATAACAGCTTCACAGATTTTTACAGCATTGTCCATTTCTGTACCGCTAAAGCTTTCGGGAGAATATTCAAACCTGATATTTGTGTCGCCCTCAAATTCGTCCGTAAGCTGTTTAATTAACTTAGCTCCCTCAACGGCGATGTCAATAACGCCATCCATATCCTTATTAAATACAACCTTACGCTGTAAAGTTGAGGTTGAGTTGTAAAAATGAACAATTACGTTCTTTGCTCCCTTTATAGCCTCAAAGGTTTTTTTAATTAAATGTTCTCTTGCCTGAACCAAAACCTGAATTGTAACGTCATCGGGAATATGTCCGCCCTCAATAAGCTCACGACAGATTTCATATTCAGTTTCAGAAGCTGAAGGGAAACCGATTTCAATCTCTTTAATTCCAATGTCAACAAGTGTATGGAAAAACTCAAGCTTTTCCTCCATATTCATAGGGTCAATAAGAGCCTGGTTTCCGTCTCTTAAATCAACACTGCACCAAATCGGTGCTTTAGTAATAGTTTTGTTTGGCCATTCTCTGTCCGGCAGGTCTATCTGCTTAAAGGGAATGTACTTTTTGAATCCATCCTTCATAGAAGTTCCTCCTATACATAATATGTTACACAAAAAAATCGCCCCTAAAAATAGGGACGAACATAAAATTCGTGGTACCACCCAAATTCAAGCATACCTCACGGTACACTCCTTACAGACTTCCAACAAAGTCTTAGCCGATAACGTAGCTTTACGTTCTGACCTAATTGTCAGCCAGAAAACTCCGGGATGAGTTATACATATAATATCAGTCATTGTCTTACACCAACCGACAACTCTCTTTGCACCTCAGATTATATCTTTTTCCCTTCACTGTTTTTAGAGGGATTAAATTGTTATAAACATTATAATATAAATTATTTTTTTGTCAAGATGATAATTGAAAATATTTCAAATAAAAATTTTAAAAAATTTGCAAATTTCTCTTGACTTTATAATGCAATGCTGATATAATACATCTTGCGCTTCGAAAAGCGACAGGAAATTCGACAGAGTTTTCAATAGCAATTCGAGTGCCACCAGGACCTTGAAAATTAAACAACGAAGAAAAGAAACCCGTAATAACTTTG
>CAMFZJ010000139.1 GCA_946004305.1 uncultured Clostridia bacterium
GATACTTCAGAAATGGCTGTTGTTGATCCCGGTGACAAAAGCGACAAGCTTATTAATTGCATAAATAATAATGGCAAAAATTTAAAATATGTAATTCTAACCCATGGGCATTTTGATCATATAGGATATGCAAAACAGCTTGCAGATATGTACGGAGCTAAAATAATATGTGGCTGTAAAGTTGACAAGTATTTGTCAGATAATACTTTAAATTTATCTTTCAGACACGATGAAGTTCCAAATATAGCACCTTTTAAAGCTGATGTGCTTCTTGAAGACGGTGAAACTTTTAATTTGGGAAATACTGAAATCAAGTATATTGCTACACCGGGACACACAGATGGCTGCGGATGTTATATTTTTGATGATGTTATTATTTCCGGTGATACATTGTTTTGTGAAAGCTACGGCAGAACAGATTTTGAAACAAGCTCTTTTACTGATATGATGACATCCATTAAAAAGCTAAAAGACCTTAGAGGGGATTATACTGTGCTTCCGGGACATGGTATGACAACAACTCTTGAACACGAGAGAAAATACAATCCGTTAATGAGTAGAATATAGTATGGATTTATATATTAAAAATCATAGCTTCCACTATGAGCTGGAAAATCTTGTTCGTTTGTTTTTCCCAAATGAAAAGATAGTGGTAGTTAAAGACAATGAAGAAAGCTCCTCAGATTTAAAAGAAATAAAAAAGGAACTAACCGAACCATATATCTTTACTGAGGTAAGTGAAAGAATTTACGTTAAAGTAAAGGTAGGAGAATTTGAAAAAGAAAGCAAGGCTCAGCTTTTTGATGAAGTAGAAAACGAGCGAATGATGTGCGAGCTTTTATATAAAATTCTCTGTGACTTCACTTCTGTAACCCCGCCTTGGGGAATGATTACAGGAGTTCGCCCGGTAAAGCTTTATAGAAAGCTTAAGGAAGCAGATGGGGTAGAAAGTGCTGACAATTACTTTCTTAACAAGCTTTTTGTAAGTAAAGAAAAGCTTAATCTTGCAAAAACTACAGAAATTATAGAAAAGAAAATACTTGATTTATCAACGGATAAATCCTTCAGCCTGTATATTTCTATACCCTTTTGTCCCACAAGATGCTATTACTGTTCCTTTGTTCAGTCATCTGTAGAAAAATCTAAACATCTTATAGAGCCTTACGTTAATCTTTTGTGTGATGAACTCAAACAAAAGGCTAAAATTGCAAATGATTTAGGTCTTAAGCTTGAAACGATTTATATGGGTGGCGGTACCCCCACAACATTAAGTGCAGAACAACTAAACAAGGTTTTATCTACAGTTAATCAGTATTTTGACACAAGCTCATTAAGAGAGTTTACTGTTGAAGCAGGACGTCCTGATACTATAACAGAAGATAAGCTTATTTCTATATTAGAAAATAAAGTCGATAGAATTTCTATAAATCCACAAACTCTTAATGATGATGTACTCAAAAAAATCGGCAGACAACATACTGCGCAGGAAACTATTGAAGCATATAATCTTGCAAGGTCTTTAGGATTTGATAACATTAATATGGATTTGATTGCAGGGCTTCCTACAGATACATACCAAAGCTTTGTAAATACTCTTGACAGTATCTGTAAACTGAATCCGAACTGTATTACTATTCATACCTTATCTATGAAAAGAAGCTCTACCTTAACAAAGGACGGAACTGTTATAAATAAGGATGACGCAGTTGAAACAGCGAAAATGCTACAATATGCAAACACTAAGCTGACAGCAAATGAATATCAACCTTATTATCTCTATCGTCAGAGCCGAATGGTTGGCAATCTTGAAAACACCGGCTGGTCAAAAATTCATAAAGAAAGCCTGTATAATATTTTCATTATGGACGAAACTCACACCATCTTAGGTTGCGGTGCAGGTGCAGTAACAAAGCTTAAATCAGTAAAGTATGATTATCTTAAGCGTATATTTAATTTTAAATATCCATATGAATATATAGACAGATTTCAGGAAATGCTTAGCCGTATGGATGAAGTATATACATTTTACCAAAAATACCTTTAATTATTGATGTGTAGTTTTAAAGGTGATATAATACTAAAAATTATTTTGAAAGGAAAAATTGTTATGAGTTTATTTGATGATGTAGTAGTAAATGCTAAATCAGCAGCAAATGTTGTTTCAAAGAAAGCCGGAGAATTGTATGATATTTCAAAACTTAAGCTTTCAGCAGCAAATTTAAGAGGAGAACTTAACAGAGAGTACAGGGCATTTGGCGAAGCAGTATATAATAATGTCCCTGAGGCTGAACTTCAGGAAAATAAGAATAGAATTAAAGAACTGAAAGAGAGCCTAAAGGATGTTACGGAGTTGCTAAATTCAGCAAAGAATCAGAGCACTTGTCCTGAATGTGGTGCAAGCGTTATTAAAGGTGCACAGTTTTGCCATTCCTGTGGTGCAACATTAAATACAGGTGTTTCATTCTGCAAAAAATGCGGTGCTGAATTATTTGATGAATCAAAATTCTGTATAAATTGCGGAGCACCTGTGGAAGATGAAGGTACTGAAAAATCAGCGGAATAAAATATGAAATTCCTAAATTAGGTGATAAATTTGTCAAAAAAATATAATGCAATTGAAAACGCAAAAAGCAATGCCTCGCAAACCTTTCTAAAAGGTGCCGCTATACTTACTTTAAGTATGGTCATCGTTAAAATTTGCGGTTTCATTGATAAAATCTTAATAAGTAACCTGTTTGCTATGTTTGGAGAAAATTACGCTGCAATCGGCACAGGCTTGTATAATAACGCTTATGAAATATACATTCCTTTGTTTACCATAGCAACAGCAGGTTTTCCTATTGCCGTATCTCGTTTAATATCTGAAAGTATAGCTGAAAAGAGATATAAGGACGTTAAGCAGATTCATAAAGTATCAATACCTTTTTTTGCAATTACAGGTACTGTTTGCTTTCTCATAATGTTCTGCAGCAGCTTCTTTTATATTAATGTAATTAAATCTCCTTACTCGCTGTATGCAATGCTGATGCTTTCTCCTACAATATTGTTTGGATGTCTTGTGTCAATTTACAGAGGATATTTTGAAGGTCAGCGCAATATGTTCCCAACGGCTGTTTCCGAAATAATTGAAGCAGGCTCAAAGCTGATTTTCGGTTTGTTGATTGCTTACATTATTATGAAAACCGGTGGAGATTCATACAAGAACACAGGCACAGTATACGGACTTACTTTTTCCGGCCCTAATGCTGAGCTGGATGCAATGTATACAATTCTTTCATTTTCTGTAGCCGGTGCTATTGCGGGTATTCTCATAGGCAGTATTGCTTCCTTTATATTCTTATTTTTAAGGTATAAAATCGGCGGAGATGGTATTCCCGAGGAGTATTATAAGAACTCGGTTGACGCAAGAACAAAAAAAGAAACCTTTGTAAGAATGTTTAAGACAGCTATCCCTATTGGCTTAACTGCTCTTGTAATGAATATCGGTACTTTGGCTGACTCAATAATCATTCAGAATGTTTTGCATAATATGGCTATTACTTCAGGCTCTGAGCTTGTAAGCCAGTATAAAGCTATGGGAGTTAATTTGTCAGAATATATTATCCCCGATGATATTAAAATACATACAGCCCTGTGGGGCTGTTATGGTGCTGCATTACCTTTAATGCAGCTTGTTACCGCTGTAAC
>CAMFZJ010000140.1 GCA_946004305.1 uncultured Clostridia bacterium
ATTGTTCCGTTCCACAAGCCTAGCTGTTTTGCAGAAAATGACACCAGCTCTGAAAGGGGAAAATCAAACTTTCCTCCGGCAAAGGTGTTCATAATAAGGGTAGGGTGAAGAAGCAAGCTTTCCATACATACCCTGAAATCCATTGAGTAAGTTTCAAAACCTCTGCATAGTATTCCCTCGGCAAAGTATTCATTCAGATTTTCCTTAAACTGAAATTCAGTTGCAGCAGCCCTTTCTTTTACAGCAGTATATTCAGAAATAAATACTATTGCGTCTTTATCAATGTAATCCAGAAGTGTTGCAGGTTTGTCATAAACAACGCCGATGTATTTGTCAATAGCAGTAAGAGTAAGTCCCTCTCTTATTAATTCAGCTTCACTTAACAGCTTTTCCTTTGCTTTTTGTTGGTTATCTTTTTTTAGTTGATTAGCTTTTTTTATAATTTTATCACAGAGTAAATCTCTGTCCTCAATAATGATTTCCGCAGATGGAGTCAGTACAATCTTTGGGGCTTTTTCTGTTCTGCGCTGGGTTTCAAGGTCGAAATAGTTTATGTCTGTAATTTCGTCACCCCAAAATTCAACTCTTACAGGATTTTCGGCGTCAGGCATAAAGAAATCCAGTATTCCTCCACGCTGAGAAAACTGTCCTTTGCCGTCAACCTGGTCAAAACGCTGATAGCCTAAAAGCACAAGCTTTTTAACACAGCTTTCAATAGAAATATTTGTGCCTTCTTCAATGGATAATACCGAGCTTTCCAGCATATTTTTCGGAATGGTAAATTGTGCAGCGGCGTCAATACAGGACACTACAACATCATAGTCACCGGTTAGCATTTTATATAAAACATTAAGACGCTGATGCTCATATTCCCTGGATTTACCGCTTACATCTCTGAAGATAAAATCTCTTGAAGGGTAGAAAATTGCCTTCGCTCCCATTGAGCAAAGGTCGTTGCATAAGGTTTGGGCTTTTTGCTCATCAGGTGCAACACAAAAAGCCCTGACATTCTTCAAATGACAGAGCGAATATATAAAAGTTCCTTTGTGAATTTCCGTAAGTCCGGTAGCGCAAAGGGTTTTACCTGACTTTAAGGAATTTTGTATTGTCTTAAAACTGTCAAGTTTAAGCAATACATCTGTTAAAAATTTCATTGTTACCTCGACACCTAGTTAAACAAATTCATAGCACGGTCGGTTTTTCCGTCAATAATAAGTTCAACAGCCTTCAGGGAGTTTTCAGCAATTACTTCAAGTTCCTTTAACTCATTGCCTGTAAATTTTGAAAGAACCCAGCTTGCTAAATCATAATCAGGATGAGGCTTTTTGCCAACTCCGATTTTAATTCGCGGGAACATATCGCTTCCGCTAAGGTAGATAATACTTCTCATACCTTTTTGTCCGCCGTCACTACCCTTGGTGCGGATTCTCATTTTTCCCACATCAAGGTTAATATCGTCTAATAATACTATAACATTTTCAGGTGGAATTTTGTAGAATTTCATAGCCTCTACAACTGCTTCTCCGCTGTTGTTCATATATGTTGAAGGCTTCATAAAAAGAACTCTGCTGCCGCTTATGATACCTTCGCCTATAGTAGATTTGAATTTTATTCTGTTTATTTTAACGTCTGTTTTATCAGCAATATAATCCACCGTCATAAATCCCACATTGTGGCGTGTATTCTCATATTTTTTGTCAGGGTTTCCCAGCCCCACAACAATGTACTCAATAGGACCTGAGGAAAAGCTTTTTTTTCTAAACATTATTTACTCCGAATTTATATTTTAATGACAACAAGGGGTACGTTTCCGTACCCCTGACAGTATATGTACTTAATATCAACCAAATGCAGGTGTAAAAGGCTTGTCGTTGTAAATACGGGCAATAGCCTCGGCAAATACAGGAGCAGTCGGAAGAATAGTGAATTTGTCAATCATCTTTTCTTCTGTAAGCGGAACAGTATCAAGAAGAACCAACTCTTTAATAACAGAGTTCTGAATCCTCTCAATAGCAGGACCGGAGAGAACAGCGTGAGTTGCACAAGCATAAACTTCTGTAGCACCGCCTATTTCAACAATAGCCTTAGCACCGTTGCAAAGAGTACCTGCTGTATCAATCATATCATCAAGGATAATTACTTTTTTGCCTTTAACATCACCGATAATGTTCATAACCTCAGAAACATTTGCTCTTGGACGACGCTTGTCAATAATTGCAAGAGAAGTACCAATTTGGCTTGCAAAGTTTCTTGCTCTTGTAACAGAGCCTAAGTCAGGAGAAACTACAACGTAATCGTCAGTATTGTTTCCAACCTTTTCCTTCATATGATTAGCAAGAATTCCTGCTCCTTTAAGATGGTCAACAGGAATGTTGAAGAAGCCCTGAATCTGATTAGCGTGAAGATCCATTGTAAGAAGTCTGTCAGCACCTGCGGCTGTGATGATATCAGCGCAAAGCTTAGATGAGATTGGATCACGGGGCTTAGCTTTTCTGTCCTGACGAGCATAACCGAAGTATGGCATAACAGCGGTAATTCTGGCTGCTGAAGCACGTTTCATAGCGTCAATCATAATAAGCATTTCCATAAGGTTGTCGTTAACGGGAGTGCAGGTTGACTGAACGATGAAGCACTCTGAACCACGAACAGACTCGTTGATTGAAACTGAGATTTCACCGTCAGAGAACTTTTGGCAAGTACATTTGCCTAAAGGTAAGCCTAAACAGCCTGCAATACCCTGAGCAACTGTAGTGTTTGAACTACCGCTGAAGATTTTGATGTCTTTTCCATGAAAATTCATTGTAATTACTCCTTGCTTTTGTTTTATATTAAGTTAAGTTTTAACATTTATAGCCCTTTTGTTTGGCGATTTCTTCAAGCTCTTTAAGCTGTTCAGGGTCATTTGCCCCCAGAACAGTATCAGGAGATTTTGCAGTGTATGCACCGATTTTCTCTCCCTTTTGAGATAAAAGCTTAAGTGCGTCAGGAAGATAATATTCCTTAGCATTGTTGTCTGATTTGATTTCATTAAGAACAGATAAAAGCTTTTCGGTATTAAACCAAAAACAACCGGAATTAACCTCGTTGATTTTTTGAGTTTCTTGGTCTGCGTCCTTCTGTTCAACTATAGCAGAAAGGTCGCCCTTCTCGTCACGGATAATTCTGCCGTAGCCTGTAGGGTCCTGAACCTTGGCAGAAATTACAGTAGCCCCGTTATTCTGCTCCTTGTGATAATCAAAGGAGGACTTAATTGTTTCAACATCCATAAAGGGAGCATCGCCATTGAGAATAATAACGTCGCCCTTGTTGCTTTCAAGAAAATCCCTTGCCTGCATAACAGCGTGACCTGTTCCCAGGCGCTGAGCCTGAAAAACAGTTTCAACAGGAAAATCAAGGGTTGCTACAAATTCATCAATGTATTCTTTGCCAAATCCTTTTACAACGCAGATTTTCTCAACTTTGGCACCTTTAACAGAGTTAATTACCCATTTAAGCATAGGTTGCCCTAAAACCTGAGCCAAAGGTTTCGGTTTGTTCATTTTCATTCGTTTGCCTTCGCCTCCGGCAAGGATAACAGCACAAACACCCATCATAGCCCTCCGAAAAGAATTGATTGTATTAATAACTGTCTCTTATACACATCTCCGAGCCCACGAGACGTAGAGGAAT
>CAMFZJ010000141.1 GCA_946004305.1 uncultured Clostridia bacterium
TCCGGAGCAGAATCAAGCTTAACCTTTAGTGTGCCGGCAATCAGGTTGTTTTCAATAACCAATCCTTTGCCGTCAGGAGTTTTTACAATTGCGCCAACCTTAGGAGTGTGTTTAAGAAGGTCTGTGTAGGCTTCCTGCTCGTATTTTAAGCAGCACATAAGTCTTCCGCAGGTACCGGAGATTTTAACAGGAGAAAGTGAAAGTCCCTGTTCCTTTGCCATTTTAATTGATACCGGCTGAAAATCTCCCATAAAGCTGTGACAACAGAAGGGGCGTCCGCAAACTCCAAGTCCTCCCAGCATTTTAGCTTCATCTCTAACGCCGATTTGTCTTAACTCTATTCTTGTTCTGAAAACAGAGGCAAGGTCCTTTACCAATGTACGGAAGTCTACTCTGCCCTCTGCCGTAAAGTAGAAAAGAATTTTATTGTTATCAAAAGTGTATTCAACATCAACAAGGTTCATTTCAAGCTTATGCTCTGCAATTTTCTTTTCGCAGATTTTAAAAGCTTCTTCCTGACGTTTTTTATTTTCCTCAACGTGTGCAAGGTCATTTTCAGTCGCTTTTCTTATAAGGGGTTTAAGGGGATGGATAATTTCGTTATCATCAACAAGCTTGTTAGCTGTTGCAACCTGTCCGCATTCTATTCCCCTAGCGGTTTCAACAATAACCATATCCCCGGTATTAAGCTGAACTCCTACCGGATCGAAGTAGTAAACCTTGCCCACTTCCTTAAATCTGACACCTATTACCTCTGCCATGATATCCTCCTATATTCTCCGCACAGCCAAGTACCTATCAGACTAAGACTGACATTTTGCATAACTCTTGTCTGTGCTGTTAAGGTAATTTCAATAAGCTTCAAATATTGAGCTTTAGTAAGCTTTTTACATAAAAGCTTTGCAGTTTCTTCATCAGTAATTGCTTTTGCTCCTGTTGAAAAGCAAAGGCCGTCCCGAAGAAGTGCAACAACATAGGATAAAACAAGATGAGTTGTTTCTCTGTCCTTGAATTTGTATGTTGCTTTTAGTAAGCCAATCTCAGAGGGCGCAACAATACCCTGAGCAATTTCCTTGGCAAGCCTCATAGCTTCCTCATCAATTTCAACCTTACTTTCAAGGGTGAAGATAGTAGCCCTTGAGCGTATAGTGGAAAGCAGTATGTTGCTGTTTTCACAGGTGAGTATAAACAACACATCCTGTGGTGGTTCCTCTAAGGTTTTTAAAAGTACGTTTTGAGGTATTGGCGGGAATCTTCTGTCACATTCGCTGAGAATGTATACCTTTCTGTCAGCCTGATTAGGCTTAATTGAAGCATCACGAATAATGCTTTTAATTTCATCCTTGCTGAAGCTGTCGGTTTTACCCTCGCCTTTTGCGTAATAAATGTCGCTGTGTGCCTTTGCTTTTGCGTTAATGCAGTTTTTACATTGTCCGCAGGGCTTTGTGTCATTACTGCACACAGCCCACATTGCAAGATGAGTTGCAAGCTTTTCACGTGACTGAATTGTACCGCCGTTTATTATAATAGCGTGAGGCATACGATTCTGAGATTCTAAGGAGTTAAGAGCTGATTTAAGCCTTTCATTTCCCTGCAAATCTAAAAAGTTCATAACCTCACCTCCATATTGCCTTTAATTATAACATATTTAAAAATAAAATACCACAGTAAATTTATTACTTTGGTACTGCTAAATGATTTACAAGTACATTTCCTTTGCTGTCAATTTCAACTACGGCACAGGTAGGATGATAATATGAGCAGGAGCCGGGGTTAATCAGACGAACATTTCCTATGGTTTCATCAGTAGGAATGTGAGTGTGTCCAAAGAAAACTATGTCTGCCCCTCTCTCCCGGGCAGCATAGGAAAGGTTTGTAAGTCCATACTTAGCCTGAAAAAGATGGCCGTGAGTAACCATTATGTTTTTGCCCTCAATGTTAATAGTTTCAATTTCACGTCTGCCACAGCTCATAAAGTCGCAGTTGCCTCTGACGCAAACCACAGTTGCATTGGTGCAGTATTCTGTAAGCCAGGTGGTTTCTTCTCTGGGAGCGTCACCGCAATGAATAATTACCTGGGCGTTAACACCGTATTTGTCAACGATTTTCTGTACGTTTCTGAGATTTCCGTGAGAGTCTGACATAACAAGAATTTTCATATAAAACTCCAATCATATATTTTTAAAGTTAGCATAGTATATAGGGAGGTGGTATTTATGAATAATAAGGATATTAGCCGGCTTATGTCAGAAATGGAGAAAAAAACCCAAGGGGTAAAGTCTGACAAAAGCAAGGAGCAGGTTGAAAAAATGCTGAAGAATTTAAACGATGAGCAGGCTGAAAAACTAAAGCAGGTTTTGGCTGACCCTAAAAAAACTCAGGAAGTATTAAATTCACCTGCAGCAAAAGCATTAATGAAAAAGCTGATGAATAATGGATAATTTACAGGATACAATTGCAAAAATTATGTCTGATCCCGAGGCTCTAAGTCAGGTCCAGAGCCTCGGCAAAATGCTTGGAATAGGGGACAACAGCCCTAAACAGGAAGCACCGCCACCTAAACCTCAGACTGAAAGCAGTATGATACCTGCAGATATTATGAGCAAAATGACAAAGCTGATTCCTTTGTTTCAGCAAATGCAAAAAGAAGACGATACCACCAGACTTTTATCAGCATTAAGACCCTTTTTAAGTGACGAAAAGTGTCAGAAGCTGGACGCAGCAAAAAAAATATTGCAGTTTATGAAGCTTGTACCCATGCTTAAAGAAAGCGGAATAATGGATATGGGCTTGTTTTAACAGGGGGTAAAGCTTTGGGCGATATTGATTCAATTACAAAAGAAGCGTTAAAAAGAGCCGCACAAATGCATAGTCATATGCCAAAGCAAAGCAATAGAACAGCAACTGAAAGAAAGCAAACGCCAAAGGTAAAGCCACCGATTCCGGAGCCTGTTATGGAAAATCAACCGAAAAAAATTGTCCCCGAAAAGGAAAATAAGGCTGAAGCCTTTGAATATAAGCCGGTAAAAAAGCAAGAAAATCTTGTTGATATGTTGCTTAGTAATAAGGAGCAAAGTCTAATTCTTTTGCTTTTAGTGCTTTTAGTCGGAGAGAACAGCGACCCATCACTGATACTTGCCCTACTGTATTTATTGTTGTAATATGAATTAATTGTACCATTTTAGAATAATTAATTCAACAGATAAAAGGGAAAATATAAATTAGGGCTTGCATTTTTCTTACGAAAGTGGTATTATATACAGGCGGTTTAAAAAAGACCGCATATGCGCTGGTAGCTCAGCTGGATAGAGTGTTTGGCTACGAACCAAAAGGTCGGGGGTTCGAGTCCCTTCCAGCGCGCCATTAAAAATAACAGGCACCCAGATGGGTGCCTGTTATTTTTGTCGCCGGAAGGGACTCGAAGCCGAACGTAAAGAAAATGCTCCGGTGGAGCATTTTTAGTGAGGAGCGCAGAAGAAACATTTCCCTAAAACGTGAACCCAAAAGGCGAGGAGGAAGTAATATAAATATGAACATACTTCCAGCGCGCCAAAGAAATACGGACACTTTTAGGTGTCCGTATTTTTTTGTTGCAAGCTAAGGGACTCGAAGCCGAACGTAAAGAAAATGCTCCGGTGGAGCATTTTTAGTGAGGAGCGCAGA
>CAMFZJ010000142.1 GCA_946004305.1 uncultured Clostridia bacterium
ATAGCTGTGGTTTGCTTCAAATAAATTTTTGGAGGAAGGTTTTTATGAAAAAGTTTTTTAGAAAATCGCTTGCATGCATAATTGCTGTAATGATGATAGCAACATCATTGCCGTTTTCTGCAATAACTGCAGGCGCAGCAACAACTAAAACTGATACAATTTCTATGAATGCATTTGGTGCATTCAAAAGCGGTGATGCGTCAAGAGTAGGTGCGGACTATATTTCAATCTGTAACGATGGCCAAAATACAAACTTTGTTATGGCTGTGTTTACATTTGATGTTTCAGCGTTATCGGTTAATCCAGATGATAGTGTATCTGCTGTTTTTAACTATTATACTCAATTTACTCAAAGTGAAAATAAGGGTGTTTCATTCTATTATCCTACACAGCATTTGGATGAATTTAATATTGCAAATCAATATGCAGGTCAGCCGAACAGTTCTATTTGGACAGCTGATGACAGTAATCACCTGTCACGTGCTATCAGTTATTATAGTTTACAAGAACTACAACTGAATATTCCTATTTCTTCAACAAAGACTAATGGTCAACTACAAATAGGTCCGGCTATTAAGCATGCAAAAGATGTTGCAAATTCAAGAGCTGTTGTTATAGGTGTTATTGCCAGCGCAGGTCAAAGCGGTTCAGGTGGTGGTTGGACAGATACATCTATAGGTTATACCAGCAAAAATGTTGATGTTACAGTAACAACTACTTCTGAAAGGGAATATACTTTCACTGAAGCTCAATCTGCTTTGGCTTCTTTTTCAGCTTATTATCCTAGTGCTCACGGTTCTTTCTCTGGAGATGACTCATACACAAATTTTGGTGACCACTATAAAGGCTTATTATATGCTGAAAATGTAAGGGATTATTCTGCAACAGGTTCAATTCAACTTGGCTCTAACTGGGTAGGTTCAAATAGTTGTTATGCAAACCTATATTTTCCTACTGCTGTTGCTCTTTATTCCGGCAGTAATGAGGTTACAGTACCGATTATGATTTCTGCTTCTGTTGCACGTTCTGGCACATGGGGCTGTAAATTTAGAGGTCAATCTGGTGTTATAGTTGGTTCGGGACTATCTCTTGTTAACAGCATATGGAATGGTAAGGATGAAAAAACAGGAGGCAGTGATAACTGTTATACAAACGGAAACCAAACTACAAATTTGCCGTCTATGAACTTTATGTGGACAATAAACCAAACCACATATAAACTATCAACTGATGGAACAACATCACCGACTAATAGTGACATAGATCCTGGATATGGTAAAAAAGCTGAAATATGGGCAAACAAAGTTAAAGTTACTCCAACATTTACTGATGATACAAAAGTTACGTATTTAGATTATTATCCGGAAATTAATTTCTATGTATCTTCAAGTGGTGAAAGCTTTAATTCAAGTAAGGTTATTAACTTGAAATCAACCGATTATGTTAGAGTTGTAAATTACAAACCATATCTTGATAAGTTAGCAACCGTAAAATCAGATATAGCTAAAATGACAGAGGAAAATTATTCACCTTCCTCGTTAAGTGCATATACAAAAGCATGTTCAAAATTTTTGAATTTAAATCCAACAAATTACGGATATGCAAGTGATTATGTAGCTGCAACCAATAGCGTAATAGCTGATATGAATTCGGCAATGTCTGCATATGATACAGCAAAAGCTAACCTTGAATATAATTATGTATTCAAAAGAATTGATGGTCGTGTACTTGGTTCAATTCCGGCTAAAAGCTATGCAGAAGCACTTACTGCTACAACTGCCTATTTCTACGATCCATCTCCTGCAACCACAAAAGCCCCAGACGGTACAGGAAACCATACTTGGACAACATATGCTTGGCCAAATACTGTTGCAGATGGTGTTTATGAGATCACAGAGGTTGCTACCCCGCATAGTGAAGCATGTACTTTGGTTGAAGATTCAAGTACAGCACAATCTCCTAGTTGTACTGAAGCCGGAAAATATGCTGATAAAAAGTGTAGCATTTGCGGTTATGTTGAAACAGGTTCACCTATTTCTGCACTTGGTCACGAATATGAATACACCTATAAGGACCATTTAACTCACACAAAGACATGTAAAAAAGGTGACATTAGCGCTGTTGAAGAGGCTCACACCGACGATGGCACAGGCCAGTGCTCACTTTGTAAAGGAACACTCCTTGACAAAACTGCATTGAATGCCGCAATAGCAACTGCAACACCGATCATTGAAGGTAAAAATACAGACGGTACGTATGTAGCCGAATCCTTTGATGAGTTCAAGGCTGTATACGAAAGAGTAACCACAGCAAACCCAACAACACAGGACGATGTTAACTCGCTTACAGCAGAGCTTACAACTGCTATCAACACTCTTCGCAAAGCAACCCTTACAGTTCAGTTTGACAAGAAGGTTGACACAGCTGTTACAGAAGGTACACCTGAATCGTGCACATACGGCGAGGTTAAAGAGTTTACAGTAACAGACGGTGATGTTGAAAAGTGGGAAATCATTACCGACAACGGCACAGACCAGCCGGCAACAACAACATACATCAAAACAGGTGAAAACACAATTTCTCTTGTAATCACAAGAAATGTTCACGTTATTGCTCAAATTGCGAAAAACGGCACGACAAAGCCGAATATAACCAAGGTTGTATTCAGAGGCAGAAACAATGCTGTTGTTGCTATCAAGTACATTGAGGCAGACGAACATTTGGCAACAGCCGGTGTAGATATTCCTACAATTCCGTTCTACCACGCAGATTCGTGGGATAAGGACGAGGTTATCGGCTTGGATAACGGCGGAGAAATCACCGTTCGTGCACAGTACACATTCAACGGTCAAGAGGCTGACAAGTGCGGAATCCACTTTACACATTTTGACGGCGGTGTTAAGAAATTCAACTACGACAGCCTTGTAAAGCTCAACAATTCAAGCGAATACTTTGGAATGTATGAGGATGAGGCAAAGACCAAGCTTCTCACTTATTTCAAGACTGATGAGTTCTGTGCTCCTCATAATTCGGACATTTATGTTTTTGCACTTGATTCAGCACCTACAACAGCAACAGTTGGTGTAACAGGTTCTTATTCGGGTACTGACGTTGATGCCGGTAAGAAATATGCCGTATTCAACTGCAAGTTCTTTGTTCCTGACGGAGCAACAGTTCTCGAGTGGGGTATCAAGGCTACTGCAGGCGGACAGACCAGAACCCTTAAGCAAGAAAAATGTAGCAGACGAAATGAGTATTCATTTATGGTGAAATTCTCACAAAGCTCATCAATTTCTTCTATTGATGCACAGGCTTACATCATTTACAAGCTTGGCGATACAAAAGAAACTGTATTGAGCAACAATACAGTAACACAAAACTTTTAATTGAAGGAGGAACAAGTGAATGAAAGAATTTGAGACACCTGAGATTAAGGTTGTAATGTTCAAGACAAATGATGTAATTTCCACATCAGGCTACGAGGATAACATGGGTGAAGTTGAATGGAATTCATCAGCTCCAGGCTCTGCTTCACAGCCTACAATGGAAATCCCATTCTAACAGAATATCAAATCTATTTAGCTCCCCTTGCTTCAAGGGGAGCCACTTTTTTTAGCCTCCCCTTATAATGTAATTAAGGGTGTGGGTC
>CAMFZJ010000143.1 GCA_946004305.1 uncultured Clostridia bacterium
GCCAATAAAAACATCCTCATCAGGAATACAAAATCTGCCGTTACTGTTTATTGTTATCATTATTTCACCTCCTACCTATAGATAAACAAAGGTGATAATTGCATAGTAAACAGCAATTTTCAGATATTTTTTACAACAAATATAGGGGCGAGCTATGCTCACCCCTACAGGTTTCAGATGAATTTATTTATTACCAAAATGATTTAACTTCTTTATCCTTAGCCACTTTTGGAACCTGCTCTACAAGCTTATCAATATAGGTTGAATAAATATGACCTACTGCCTTTGAGTTAACAGTTACAACATACTGACTGCCACTTCCCTTGTAGAAACTAACAGTATCAGCGCTTTTGTTTTTGTCAGCATAGGTATATTTAACTGTATAAACAGGACTTCCGCTTACTTTACCGGCAGTATTGTCAGACTTTGTAAGCAGTGCCATATTTCTGAAGAAAGTTTCAAAATATCCCTGTGTAAGCTCCTCACCCTTATATTTTGGAATAGTTGTAGTGGAGGAGGTTGTTGAGCCGTCCTCATCAGTTGTAGTAGTTACGGTGGTTTTTACCTCAAAGTCATATTTTTTTGATTGGGCAGTAACTTCTACACCGCTAAGCCCCATATACTTAGGATTAAGAACGTAATCGGAAACAAGGCTTTCGTAGCTTGTTGTTACCCAAGGAATTGAAGAGGAAGCGATTTTATATACCACATTTCCGCCGTTTTTCATAAGGTAACAATTTCCCTTGCCGTCCGGCTTGCTTGCGATTAAATCAACAGTTATATCCGGATATTTTCCGTAAATGTGAGCATATTCTTGTGAAAGCCCAAACTTGCTAAGCTGAAATTTTGTGGGGTTTACACAGGCTACAGATTCAGCATAAAGTCCCCTGACAGCACCTGTCACATTGGAAGCTTCTGAATCATCGGCATAGCATTTTTCAGGTGCAGTAAGAACGTATGAATTTGAAATGCTTTCCGAATCCTTATTAAACTCCATTGTAATTTTTTTGCCATAAGCTGAGCCTGTAAGATTAATATACTTAAAATCTGAGTTTTCAGTATTAGAAGCTGAATCATTAATTGTAAGACTGATACACTTATTCAAGGTATATAACAACGGCTCAACACTCTCTGTTTCACAAAGATATACTGCGTTACCGGAGCCGAATTTTACATATGTACCTACACCCTGTGGAGCCTCGTTGCCAACAGAAATAACAGCTTTTTTCTTATCTGTATATGTGACCGTCACAACACTCTTTGGCTTATCAAGACCATAGTCCGCAAGATTATCCTTTGCGTCTGCTTCAATAACTGTGTTAAAAGAAAGAGAGGAGCAGGCACTTGCAATTTCATTAGGAACACCTGTCTGCAAATCAAATTCTTCGAATCCTACCAAGGTATAAACGGTAGCGTCAGTTAAGGTTGTTTCTTCACCTGTTTCAGGGTCTGTTGATTTCTCTGTAGGTGTTACAGATTTTACGGTGAAAGTACCGCCACTGTTTTTAACTTTAATTGTGCTGATTTGGGAAGGGATATACCCAAGTAATTCTCCTCCGCCGTTTTCCTTAGGGTTTCCATTATTGTCTGTTTCCACATTAGCCTGCCATACATTATCCTTGTCAACCTTTGAGGTAATTGAGGCTCCGTCAATGTAAATGTCCTTTTCTTCTCCCTTTGGAAGAAAAACTAAAAGACACACAACACCAATAAGAACAACTACACCTATAAGTGAGAATATCAGAGCTTTAATATGACCCTTTTTCTCCTTTGTTCCGGATTTTGTATTTTCAGGAGTTTCAAACTTTTCAAGGATGTCATTGTAATCCTTGTCTTTTTCGTCCTCTATAATAACTTCAGCATTTGTCTTTTCTTCTGACATTATCTGTTCCTCCTACGAATGAATACCAATAAACCGATTAACAGAACAATTACCGGAATACCTACTGTAAATATTGCATACATAGCATTTACTGTACTGTCTGTAATTGTGCCGATTTCAGGAACATTTGCCTCAGCAGTTGCTATGGTAATTCCCATATCCCCACGATCTGTAACTGTATTGCAGAAGTTTACAATATAGTTTGCATTATTGAATGATGTGGTATTTAAGAATGTTGAGGCAAACATATAGTAAGAACCAAATACTGCCACATTTGATTTGGCCTCTTCCTCGTTTGTTTTAGTACCCACACAAGCCAGGTTAATGCTGTCCTTCATATATTTTTCAAGGTCTTTTTCTGATGTAATCTCATCGGAATTAACATCAAACGGAAGAACACCTACTGAAGAATCAACCTTAAGCATTGCTACAGCATTGTCCTGATTTGTTATTTCAACAGCTCTTGAATTACCTACAATTGTAGGAATATCGCTGTTTTTCAGGGACGCTGTGTAAATATCGCTGTCATATTCTGTAAGGAATGTGTAAGGTGAATTAATATAATACGAACTGCTTAAGCAATATGCAATACCCTGGCTTACTTTCATTCCGTATTCGCTTATTATAGCGTCAATATTAGGAGTGTCTACCTGAGTATCTACAGGAATATATATAAGGGTTTTGCCGTACTCACCATCATTGTCAATCCACTTCTGGAGCTTGTTTGCAGCGTCTTCGGAAAGGTCAACGGTAGGTCCGTATAAAACTGCAATCTCAGCCTTATCTCTAAGATTTTCCGTTGTAAGAGATATATCTTTAACATCATAAGCGTTTTGCTTTAAAAGATTTTTCATAGCTGAGTAGCCGTCTTCTGTTTCACCTGAGCCGGTGATAAAATCAATGCAAACCTTATCTTCTGTGGTAACATCAAGAATACCTGTTACAACAGCCTGTTCAATGGTAGAAGCCGTAAACTCAAGCGTACCGTAGTATGATAGGTTTTCCTGACTATATGTAAAGCACTCATCAAGGGTAAGGGTAGTATAATTATCATCCCCTGCGTCAATAAGTATAAGATACTGACTGTCTGAACTCCAGTTAATGTTTGAGTATTTGTTTGTAAAGGTAGGGTTTGAAGAAAGCTCTAAAAACTTTAGGCTGATTTTGTCATTACCGGCAGCCATCTTTTTAAGAAGCTTATAGCCCTGAACAACATACTGGGAGCCACTTGAAGCGGAAAGACCTGATTTGAAAGAGTCCTCCTTAGCAAGTGCGTAAATTGTAATGTCCTTATCAACCTGTCTTAAATATTCTACCGTATCCTGTTGTAACTCGTAGGTATGGTTTGAGGTTAAGTCAAGCTGCAAGGAAGGGAATTTGTCAACAAGAATACCTGTAATCATATTCAAAAGAAAAATAATGCAGATAAATACAACAACTATTGCAGTTGCCACAGCCCCTCGTTTAGCTTTTCTCGATTTTAAAAAGCTTACGAAGGAGTTTGGTTTCTTGTTTTTTCTTTTAGATTTTTTATTTTTAGACTCTGAATTATCGATAATGTCCTCAAAGGATACTTCCTCTGTTGTATCAACCTGATTCAGATTTTTGTTTTCGTTATTTTCCATTGTTATCCCTCCTTAGCTCCAGCGTTTTTTCTCAAGCACACGAATTGTAAAGAATATAAACAATGCGATTACGCTTAGGAAGAAAACTACTGCTGATAAATCGAGCATACC